>DCSN01000091.1:1259-9031 GCA_002325645.1 Pseudanabaena sp. UBA1465 | reverse complement strand
CAGGTTTTAGATCTGGTTTTTAATTATGCCAATGTACTTAGTCCCAATCTTCATTGTATAGCTGTCAACAGTCTTGTATTGTCAGTTTGCTGTCAAACTTGGTATAACAGCAAGCGTCTTTTTGCCGAGTAATCTTATGTTCTCGTTTTTCGCTTATCTCATCAGGAGTGCGCTGTAATGCTCAAGCAAAATCATCGAGCATGGTTAGAAGTTAATTTATCAGCCATTAAACATAATGTGCAGCAATTAAAATCGCTGTTGACTCCGCCAACGGAATTAATGGCGATCGTGAAAGCGGATGGCTATGGTCATGGGGCGATCGATGTGAGTCAGGCGGCGATCGAGTCGGGGGCGACTTGGCTAGGAGTTGCCACAATTCCCGAAGGGATTCAGTTACGTTGTGCGGGGATCACAGTGCCGATTGTGGTGTTGGGGGCAACTAATGGGGTAGATGAGATTAAAGCGATCGCCGAATATCGGTTACAGCCGACAATTTCTAATTCTAAGCAAGCCCTGATTTATCACGAAGTCCTTTCGCAAACTGGCGAACGAGTCACTGTGCATCTAAAAATTGATACGGGCATGTCTCGCTTAGGCGTGAATTGGCAAGAGGCGATCGCCTTTGTGCAGTTGGTGCGCCATTTGCCGAATTTAGAGATTATGAGTGTGTATTCACACTTTGCCACTGCCGATGACAGCGATCGCCGCTTTATGCAATTACAAACCCAAAGATTTCAGGAGGTCATTACCTCCCTCAAAGCAGAAGGCATTTATCCACCGCGTATTCATATTTGCAACACCGCCGCAATGCTCTGCGATCGCCACATTCATTACGACATCGTGCGCACAGGTTTAGGTATTTACGGACTCTACCCCGCCCCCCATCTCAAAAATATTCTCAAAAATACTGTAGATTTGCAGCCCGCCCTCACAGTCAAAGCTCGTATTACCCAAGTTAAAGCAATTACCGCAGGTACAAGTGTTAGCTATGGGAGATCCTTCATTGCCCCACAGGATATGACGATGGCAACCGTGGCGATCGGTTATGCCGACGGCATTCCGCGAGGTTTATCTAATCGGATTCAGGTTTCGGTAAATGGTCACAAAGTTGCTCAGATCGGCACAATTACGATGGATCAATGTGCGATCGATGTCACCAATGTTCCTAATGTAAATGTGGGGGATGTAGTCACATTTTTGGGCGGCGCTTCGCAAAATACGGCCGATGATTGGGCAAATTTATTAGGCACAATTTCGTGGGAAGTTCTCTGTGGGTTCAAGCATCGTTTGCCAAGAATTAATGTTTTCCAAGCGATCGGCGATCGGCAAAAAATTATTAAAACCAAATAAGTGAGTGGCGGCGCTTCGCGCCGCCACTCACTTATTTGGTTTTTAAAAATGCGGCGCAATTACGCCGTCTTTTGTTAATCTCCGTTCAGTTGCAAAATCGCCATAAATGCGGCTTGCGGCACTTCCACCGTACCGATCGACTTCATGCGTTTTTTACCTTTCTTTTGTTTCTCCAACAATTTCTTCTTACGAGAAATATCGCCGCCATAACACTTGCTAAGTACATTCTTACGCAATGCCGAGATATTTTCCCGCGCCAAAATCTTAGAACCGATCGCCGCCTGAACGGGAATCTGGAACTGTTGCTTGGGAATTAGCTCCCTAAGCTTCGATACTAAGGCGCGACCGATGTTATAGGCTTTGTCGCGGTGGACAATACAGGCTAAAGCATCGACAGGTTCTTCATTTACGAGAATATCCACTAATACCAGATCATTCGGACGGTAGCCAATGACTTGATATTCCATACTGGCATAGCCCTTAGTGCGTGACTTCATCTGATCGAAGAAATCCGTGACCATTTCTGCTAGGGGAAGCTCATAGATCAAAGTAGCGCGTTCCGTGGTGATGTATTTCGTATCCACAAATACGCCCCGTCTTGCCACACAAAGCTCCATCAATGTCCCAATGTAAATCTGGGGAGTCATAATCTCCAACTTCACATAAGGCTCCTCGATTTCTTTGCGAGAATTGGGCGGCGGTAACTCGCTAGGATTGTCAATCATCAAAACTTCATCGTTGTTTGTCGTCACTCGATAAACTACCGATGGCGCAGTCACGATCAAATCGAGATTGTATTCCCGTTCTAGCCGTTCCTGCACGATCTCCATATGCAGCATCCCCAAAAATCCGCAACGGAAACCAAAGCCCATCGCATTAGAGGTTTCTGGCTCATAGTTCAAAGCCGCATCATTGAGCTTGAGTTTTGTCAAAGCCTCCCGCAACTCCTCAAACTGATCGGCATCGGTGGGAAACATCCCGCAAAATACCATCGGTTTAGCTTCTTCATAGCCCGGAAATGGCTCAGGAGCCGAGTCGATCGCCGAAGTAATCGTGTCGCCCACCCGCGCATGGGCTACGGTTTTAATCGCCGCCGCCAGATAACCCACCTCACCCGCGTGCAGTTCATCGACTTGGACTTGACTCGGTGCTAATACGCCCAACTCATCGATCACATATTCCTGACCTGAAGCCATAAATTTAATGCGATCGCCTTTTTTGACCGTGCCATCCATCACCCGAAAATAGACAATTACCCCACGATAGGCATCGTAATAGCTATCAAAAATCAAAGCCCGCAAAGGTTGATCGACCGTATCATCGGGGGGTGGCACTTTAGCCACGATCGCCTCCAAAATCTCGCGAATACCAATTCCCTGTTTCGCGGAAGCACGGATCGCGTCCACACAATCTAAACCAATTAATTCTTCAATCTCATGGGCAATGCGCTCAGGATCAGCCCCCGGCAAATCAATCTTGTTAAGTACAGGCACAATTTCCAGATTGTTTTCTAAGGCTAAATAAACGTTAGCCAAAGTTTGCGCCTCCACACCCTGCGACGCATCCACCACCAGCAAAGCCCCTTCGCAAGCCGCCAAACTGCGCGACACCTCATAGGAAAAGTCCACATGTCCAGGGGTATCAATCAGATTAATCGTATATTCCTCGCCATTGAGGGCTTCATATTTCATCCTTGCCGCTTGCAATTTAATGGTGATCCCCCGTTCACGCTCTAAGTCCATATTATCCAGAAATTGAGCTTTCATATCCCGATCCGCCACCGTGCCTGTAAATTGCAACAAGCGATCGGCAAGGGTAGATTTGCCATGATCAATATGGGCAATAATTGAAAAATTACGGATACGAGATACGGGTACGTTAGTCATAGGGTCAAAACACTGCGAGACTATCCGATCGTACACTAAAGTAAAAAAGTGTGAACAACTGTAAAAATCTGAATCTGGCAATACCCAAAATTTGACTTCTCAAAAATTGCGCCTAAAGTGATTAGCAGTTCTCATTTCACTGCAAAAAGCTGTAAAAATTTGAACTTTTCCTGCCCAAAAACACCCAAAAACACCCAAAAATTTATGGCAGACTGGGGCTAAATTGGCTATATCAAGGTGCATTGCCGTTTGTTTCCGCTTCAAAGCCAAGAAAAATTTTTAAAAAAGCTGATTTTATAAGTTTTTTTAATTTTTCTAGGTTTTATATCGGCAGACAACGCTGTAATAAGAATTGCTGTAGAGTTAATGTACAAGTGCTAGTAAACTGAATGAGATTTTGCCAAAGTTTATGGGACAAGTTGTCTAACTGCTCATAATTACTAGGTGTGATGGGTAATAATAGCTATAGTGGTTTCACCTAACAACTGAAACAAACTTAAAAACTATTTAGGCTAGACTGCTTCAGCAGGGATAGCTATGCGCTTCTAAGATTAACTATGGTCAATGTAATTCAGTCAATGTAATTCAACCTAGCAAAAGATAGGAAGCAACTTCTATGTAAATTCAATTTCACGTGTATAACAGCAGGGCAGATTAATTAATGAGTATAAGCAATCGAGTTCGACTCTATGAACTCTCACGAGAGCTAGACCTTGACACTAAAGATGTCATCGCCGTATGTGAGCAATTAAATATAATTGTCAAGAGTCATAGTAGTACAATTACAGAATCAGAGGCGGAATTGGTTCGTATCAAAGCCCCTCAATATCATCACAAAACCGCCGATTCCAAAACTTCTGATAAGAAATTGGCAACGGCAAAACCGAAAGAACCTGAAGTCCGCACTGCCAAGCCCCAAATTCTTGCCGTCACTAAGCCCACAATTCGGCTAAATACCCCGCCTGCGTCTGGTAATGTAGGAGCTATACATGCTCTTAAGCCGCCTAATGCGATCGCTGAGCCTAGTTCAGCAAATTCTGCAAAAACTGCTGTTGTTAACCCTCTCTCACCCATGCCCCCTGCTTCATCATTGACTAAGCCTCCTAGCCGTTCTCCTGTCTCAGACAGCGACATTTCCCAGCCTGAAACCACACCTGTATCTAAAATCGAATTGACATCAGAAACAGCATTGACCACACCAGCAAGTCCCCAATCCATCAAAGAGACTCCATCAGCCTTGCCTCCAGAGACAAAGCCAGAGTTAATCACCCCACCAACTCCCCCTAAATCTGTTGATAAGGTTGTTGTGGCTAACTCTGCCAAGATGCCCGTTGATGAATCGACTCGTATAAATAGCCTTAAAGCCCATCCCTCTAAAGAGCAAGTAGCTAAAGCGCAAACAGCACGCAAAGAGCCTCCTAAGGAAGCTCCAAAAGCAGAGCGACCTCTAGCGCCAAAACAGTCCTTGATGAGTGTTTCACCGCCACAGCCAGCACAGGTCAAACTCACTAAGCCAGTCTCGCCAGAACGTCCCAAACCACCTGTAGCGATCGCGCCCAAGGCTATTGCGCCCAAGCCTCCTGCTACCGCCACAAAGCCTTCAGAAGATTTAAGAGAATCTGCTAAAGGCAATCAAAGCAAGTTGGAACAAAACAAAGGCGAAATCAAGGTCGCCAATGAGGAAGGATCTGCACCAAAGCAAGAAGCTCTCAAAATTAATAGACCTGAACGCCCCAAACTCAATAAACCTGTTGAGCAACCCGTAGCGCCTGCGGGTGGTAGACCCCAAAGCCGTGGGCCAAAGCTAGTTAAGGATTCAGTACTCATCGAACGGGGGATCACTGCCCCGACGGAGCCACCTCACAACTTGCGCCCGCCAATGCCGACCTTGATGCGTGCTCCCGAAAAGCCTGTCATTGCCGACAAAAATGCTAAAAAACCTGACGCTGCGGGTGGGTTTAATCCCGCATTGCCTGAACTTCTAGAAAAACCAACCCTCCCCAACAAGGCAAGTAAGCGCAAAGGTAAGTCCAAGGAAGAAGAAGAAAAGGATTTACTAGAGCTTAAAGAAAAGAATCGCCTGAACAAGCCCAAGCGCTATCTGCGTGACTTTGCTGATGATGATGATGATTCCGCCGATCTTGACGCTGCGGCTGAACTCGCGCAGATCAGTCTATCGCTGGCGCGTCCTGCCGCCCGTCCTAAGGCGGCCGCAGTACCATCGAAGCCAACTATGGCAGCCGATATTAAGCCCACTCAAAAGGGTAAACGATCTGCACCTAGTCGCGATCGCCGTCATCAGCAAGTCGAAATCATTCCCGACAAGCCCACATCCGTGGAAATTGAAGAGGGCATGACCGTAGCCGTGCTTGCTAAGCGCTTAGTCCTTTCCGAAACCGAAGTCATTCGTACCCTCTTCATGAAGGGGATCATGGCGAATATCAACCAAACCCTTGATGTCGGTACTGCCAAGATGGTGGCGACGGATCTGGGTTATGAAGTCCATGATCCTGAAGTTGTTGAGCTTGCACTCAAGACTGAGATGATCGATGTTGGCGACCTTGATAAGCTGCAACGTCGTCCACCTGTAGTTACGATCATGGGACACGTTGACCATGGTAAAACAACTCTGCTTGATGCGATTCGTAAAAGCAAGGTTGCTCAAGGAGAAGCAGGCGGTATTACGCAGCATATCGGGGCATACCACGTTGATGTTGAGCATAACGGCGTGAAACAACAGATCGTCTTCCTTGATACCCCTGGTCACGAAGCCTTTACTGCTATGCGTGCGCGTGGTACGAAGGTTACTGACATTGCCGTACTTGTAGTTGCTGCTGATGATGGTGTTCAACCCCAAACCATTGAAGCGATTAGCCATGCCCGTGCTGCTAAAGTGCCGATCGTGGTTGCCATTAACAAGGTTGACAAGGTGGAAGCTCAGCCCGATCGCATTCGCCAAGAATTAACCGAGTACTCCCTCGTTGCCGAAGAATGGGGCGGCGATACAATTATGGTTCCCGTCAGCGCCATCCGTCGCGAAAACCTTGATACCCTACTCGAAATGATCTTGCTGGTTGCGGAAGTTGAAGATCTGCAAGCTAACCCCAACCGTACTGCGAAGGGTACTGTCATCGAAGCTCACCTTGACAAAGCCAAGGGACCTGTGGCGACATTGCTGGTTCAAAATGGTACATTGCGAGTCGGTGATATCTTCGTTGCTGGTGCGGCCTTTGGTAAAGTTCGAGCGATGGTGGACGATCGCGGTGTGCGTGTCGATAAAGCTTCGCCATCCTTTGCGGTGGAAGTCCTTGGTTTGGGTGATGTCCCTGCGGCAGGTGATGAGTTTGAAGTCTATCTGGACGAAAAACAAGCCCGTGCGATCGCTGATCAACGCACTATGGATCAACGTCAAGCCCGCTTGGTTCAAGCAATGGCTTCCCGTCGTGTCACCCTCGGCACTTTGTCCGAAAAGGTCAAAGAAGGCGATCTCAAAGAACTCAATATTATTCTCAAAGCCGACGTACAGGGTTCTCTCGAAGCAATTCTTGGAGCATTGGCGCAATTGCCTCAGCGCGAAGTCCAACTTCGCATCCTGCTCTCGGCTCCTGGTGAAATCACTGAAAATGACATCAGTTTGGCGGCAGCAAGCTCGGCGGTAGTATTAGGCTTTAATACGACGATGGCTCCTGGTGCAAGACAGGCTGCTGACGAAATGGGTGTTGACTTCCGCGATTACAACGTCATCTACAAACTCTTAGAAGATATCCAAGATGCGATGGAAGGCTTACTCGACCCTGAAATGGTTGAGGAATATCTCGGTCAAGCTGAAGTTCGCGCCATCTTTACCATCGGTAAGGGTGCTGTGGCTGGTTGTTATGTCCAGAATGGTAAGCTGCTCCGTAACTGTAATGTCCGCATTAAGCGTGGTAATGAAGTCGTGCATTCAGCCGTACTGGAATCGCTCCGACGGGTTAAGGATGATGCGAAGGAAGTCGCCTCTGGTTTTGAGTGCGGTGTATCTCTGGCGAAGTTCTCGACATGGAAGGAGGGTGATATCATCGAAGCCTATCGGATGGTCACGAAGCGTCGTACCTTAGCTACTTCTTAATCAATAAAAAAGCGCCTCAAGAGGCGCTTTTTTGTGCCTAAAAAATCTATTCAATCAGGCGATCGCTATTCGGAATATTCAGGATTTGTGTAGTTTGGCGGCGATATCTAGATAAACATGGTCTAATCTTTTTAGAATCAAGCGCTTTAGTAATTGGGAGCAACGAATTATGACAGATGATCGCACTCAGAATATTCCTGTACAACTGGAAGATGGCTCGATCATTCTGGTTGAAGTAACGCAAACTGGGCGACAAGATGTGGCAAATGAAGCCAGTAAGTTTAAAGCGGTAACTGATGCGCTCGGTGGAATTGTGCAAGCGATCGCTGAGCCAATTAATCGCGCAAAACCGTCTAAGGCGACTGTGAAATTTGGCATGGAATTAGCGGTTGAGGCTGGTCAGTTAACGGCTGTGCTGGTCAAAGGCA
>DCSN01000091.1:0-1055 GCA_002325645.1 Pseudanabaena sp. UBA1465 | reverse complement strand
GGTTTCTTTGTGGCGGCGGGGCTGATTTTGACCTGTCATCATGTGGTTAAAAATGCTGGCGATCGCCCGATTAAGGTGAGATGGCAAAACCAAGAGGATTTTGCAGTGGCGAAGGTTTTGCAGTCTTTTCCTGATCCTGTCGATCTGGCTTTATTGCAATTTGAGACGGTGGAGACTTTAGCCTGTGTGGAGTTGGATGGGGCGATCGCGGCTTTTGACGATCTTTTTGCCTATGGCTATCCTGATATTGACCCGAATGGTGCGGGTGTGGTGTTGCGATGCGATGGGCTGAATGGTGATGTGCCGCCGAAGATCAAGTTTAGTGATGGCAGGGTGCGTTCTGGGTTAAGTGGTGCGCCGTTGCTTAATCCTGCTACAGGTAAGGTTTGTGGGGTTGTGAAATATACGGAAGATCGCAGTTTGCCTTTGGGTGGTGGTGGGATTCCGATCGCGACGGTTTTAGAGTATTTTCCTGTCCTTAATACTCCTTATAAGGGGCTTGCCTATTTTAAAGATGACGATGCGCGATTCTTTTTTGGACGGACAGCGCTCACGGATTTACTGCTCGATCGCCTACAGCAAAGTAATTTTCTAGCACTGTTAGGGGCTTCGGGTAGTGGCAAATCATCGGTATTACGGGCGGGACTGCTGAACCAATTGCGACAGGGACGACTATCGGGTAGCGATCGATGGGAATTGCGGGTGATGTTACCGACAGAGCATCCGCTTAAAAGTTTGGCTAATGAGTTTGTCGATCAAAAGTTAGGGAATATCGATCGCGCTGCACAATTGGCAACAGCCGAAAAGCTACTTGCTGAGGGCAAAGATGGTTTGCGGCGTTTGGTGGAAGCAACGGCAAAAGCAACGCGCATGGTGTTGGTAATCGATCAGTTTGAGGAATCTTTTACGCTCTGTCAAAATCTGGAGGAGAGAGAACAGTTTTTTGCTTGTTTGATCGGGGCGCTAGAAATTGCAGTGGATAAGTTTTGTCTGGCGATCGCTATGCGTGCGGATTTCTTTGGGAAATGTGTGGAACGGGAATATGGGGGACTATC
>DCSN01000192.1:1456-9376 GCA_002325645.1 Pseudanabaena sp. UBA1465 | reverse complement strand
TCCCCCTGTGGTTGCCCTGCTTGACTAGAAGCAAGAGATTCATCATCTGCGTTCTGCGTAACATCAGTTATGACTTGGTTTTACGTTTGCTAGATGGTTTCCCTGTCTCTTGTTTACTGGTCATTTTGCTGTACATCTCAAACAACTTCTCTAATCGCTCGGTGTCATTTTTAAACCGCCGCCCGATGTAAATCCGTTCAATTATTTCATCGTTTCTCTCGTGGGCTTGTCTGACTAATGGAAATTCGCTGTCCATTCTGTCGCGATCGTACATATCGGCGATCGTGGCAGGAAAATAATGCTCTCTAGCTAACAATATGTCTTCGGCGCAACGGGTGAGGTCGGTTTTGTTTTGTTCGGTGAGTGTGGGAACGGGGAAGGTGTTCCAGCCGAGGGTGTTGGAGTAGCGAAAATCGGTTTTTAGTTTGCCGCAGACGGTGGCGATCCAGACTAAGTGTAGGCGTGAGGCGATTAATGCCATGTTCCAAAGTGGAGCATCGTAAAGAGCAAAGGCGGCATTTGTAATAATAGTCCCTGAAGGGCAATATCCTATAGGTAAATATTCACGTCCTTCTGAAGAAACACTTGGTACAATCAGCAGTCTTTCAGTTCCGTTTTGTCGCTTCTCATCAAATTTATGCGGATATTTAGCACCTTCACGGGTTGCAACTTTTGAACTAGATAAACGCATCAAACGAACAGCTTCAATACGTTTACTAATTTCTGGAATCTCATTTGCTTTTGCAACATCTTCATCAGAGATCCATAAACAAAATCTCTGTTGTCCACGAATAAATTCCGCAGATCCTAAAAAAGGGCGAATAAAAAGCAATTTTTGATCAATGGAAAGATTGAGATTTTGCAGTCCGCTTGATGACAGTAGAAGATTTCCGCCATCGGTCGGTTTGTTTCCATAATCCATGATAGATAATTGGCTTATAGATTCCATTTTTTTATCTATTAGAATATTTGTACCCGAAACCAAATAAGCATTAATATTATCAGTCTCTCTAACAATTGTTTGATTCTTTTCATCATTAGAAAATAAATATCTAACCTTTCTAGCATGATTAGAAATTCCCACAATAACAACCGTCACCCCAGCATTATGACTCGCTAAATTTGCCCATTTAAAAGAAGTATGAGCAAAAGCAATTTCATGACCAGTTGCAAAAATTAGTGACCAAAGAATTGGTACTTGTTGCCCCTGACAAATGGAATTAGTCGAAACAAACGCCGCCGCCGCTTGGGTTTGAGTGCCATAATCAGCAGCCTTCATAAACCAACCCGCCACATAATCCAGCGACTTCCATAACTTAGTACGTCCATCAAAAATTTGCTTTAAATCATCCTTCTGTTCCTTCGATTGCCAAGTAGAACCCAAATACGGCGGATTCCCACAAATATAAGTTTCACCACCCTCATTCTCAAAATCAATCTCAGCCTCATCCCGCGTCTCTTGCCACAAATCCAAATCCTCACGCTGCACCGTCACCCCCTTACCAGTTGGCGGACACAAACTCAACCAATCCAACCGCAACGCATTACCACAAGTAATCCAATTGTCACTCTTTAACGGCAAAAACTCCGCCAGCGCCAACATTTGACCCCGATATAACACATCACACTGATACTCCGCAATAATCAACGCCAACCGCGCCACCTCCACCGCAAAATGGCGAATCTCAATCCCCCAAAAATTGGTTAACGGAATCTCAGACTTGCGATCGCCCTCACCCCTGCGTTTATTGATTTCATACTCAAGCGATCGCATCTCCTTATAAGCAATCACCAAAAAATTCCCCGACCCACAAGCACGGTCAAACACCCGAATCTTCGCCATCCGCAGCCGCAAATTTAACAACTTACGAGCATTGTCTCCCGCCGCCTCAAGCTGAGCGCGTAAATCATCCAAAAACAACGGATTTAGCACCTTCAAGATATTCGGCACACTCGTATAGTGCATCCCCAACGTGCCGCGCTCCTCATCATCAGCGATCGCCTGAATCATCGACCCAAAAATATCAGGATTAATCCGCTTCCAGTCCAAATTGCCAATATGCAACAAATACGATCGCGCAATCTTGCTAAAACGAGGGACACCCTCACCCCCAGCCCCTCTCCCAGTAGGGGAGAGGGGAGTAAGAGATTTTTCTTGTCCCCCCTCTCCCTCCTTGGGAGAGGGGGCTAGGGGGTGAGGGCGATCCACGGGATGAGAGCTAAACAGCCCCCCATTCACATAGGGAAACACATTTGCCCAATTGCGAATCCCTAACGCCTCGCGTTCCTGTAGCGGTGTCGCCATCGCCCGAAACAAATCCGCCAAAATCTCATGGGTATTTTCACCATCACTCATTCTGGCGATCGCCTGCGTAAACAACCCATCCCCATGAAAAATATTCGTATCCTCCGCAAAAAAGCAGAAAATCAACCGCGCCATAAAATGATTAAAGTCCTCTCGGCGATCGCCCTGATCCCAATCAGGATTATCCTTTAGCAACTCCACATAAAGCCGATTTAGTCGCCCCGTTGCCTTAATATCAAAGGCATTTTCGCGAATTTGCTTAACCGTCGTAATCCCTGCTAGGGGCAAGAAAAAGCCAAAATGATCGGCAAATTTAGGATATGCACAAGCGATCGTCTCCCCATCCACCAGATTCTCCGCCTCAAAATCCTGCCCATCAGTTGCCAGAATAAACTTTGCCTTATGCTTAGTCGTGGCGGGACTTGTCCGCAAAGCCGTCAAAGTTGCTGATACTTCACCGATTGGACACACCTTAATATGAATGTTGCTACGCTGGAGAATGCCACCGAGATCGGATTGGTTAGTAGATTCTTTAGCAGTTCTTTGTAACCGCACGATCGTCACTTTCTTATTGCCAAAAGCCTCTAAAAATGCAAAGGGAAACTCGGCAGCGTCAAAGGGCAACTCAGCTAAACTAGAAACTGCTTCTTCAATTTCAACGGCATTCATGGACAGATATCAGGTAAAGGTGATAGGTTACGCGATCGCTAACCCATCCTACATTTAATGAGTAGTAGGGGCAATTCATGAATTGCCCCTACGTTTGCCCCTAGGTTTGGTTGTTTTGCGTAAGTCCTAAGATGTATGATGCCAATGAAATGAAATGACACCTCATCATTCTCAAAAAAAATGTCAAGGATGGCAATTCCCTTTGGGCATAAGTAAGCACAGATTAAATTTTGACTAGAATTTAGGCAGTAGAAATCGCCCAAATCCCCATTCCCACTATCAATTTCAGGAAAATATGCTGCAACAAGGACAAAAAATTACGCTTACCATTGATGACCTCGCCGATAGTGGTGATGGGGTGGGACGTTATGAAAATATCGCCATCTTTGTCCCTAATACTGTCCCTGGCGATCGCATCGAGGTAAAGCTAGAGTTTGTAAAAAAGAACTTTGCCAACGCAAGCATTGAGAAAATTGTCACACCATCCAGCGATCGCGTCCGTCCTAGCTGCATTGTTGCCGACAAATGCGGCGGTTGTCAGTGGCAAGCCGTCAGCTATCCCGCCCAACTGCGAACCAAGCAAAACATCGTTCTCCAAGCATTGCAAAGGATTGGCGGCTTTGATGCTGATCTTTTAGAAGAACTCATTTCTCCCATCGTCGGCGCAAAGGATAGCTTGCACTATCGCAATAAAGTTACCTATCCCCTCGCCACTGGTCGAGATGGCAATCTTAAAGCAGGATATTACCAAAAGGGGAGCCATAAAATCGTCAATCTCAATCAATGCCCTGCCCAAGATGAACGCCTCGATCCGATGCTTGCCGAGCTAAAAATGGATATCCATAACCAATGCTGGGAAATCTATGACGAGAATGCTCATACAGGATTATTGCGCCATTTAGGCTTTCGCATTGGTAGACATACGGGCGAAATTCTGATTACAATCGTTACCCGTGATTGGGATGTGCCGAATTTGGGAGTATTCGCTCAGAAATGGCTAGAGCGCTACGACAAAGTTGTCGGCGTAATCCTCAATTGCAACCCTGATAAAACCAATGCCATTTTCGGACGCGAGAGCCGTTGCATTGCGGGTAAAGACTATCTCTTAGAAAAATTTGCGGGCTTAACATTCCGTTTGCGTGGTGACACATTCTTTCAGGTCTATACTGAGCAGGCTGAGAAAATGCTCAATATTATCGAATCAGAATTGGAATTAGAAGGAACGGAAGTTATCTTGGATGCCTATGCGGGCATTGGCACGCTCGCTTTACCTTTAGCCGAACAGGTCAAACAGGCGATCGCGATCGAAATCCAGCCACAGGCAACGGCGCAAGGCAAGCTCAATGCTGAACTAAATGGGATTGATAATGTTGTGTTCCATACTGGCAAAGTCGAGGAACTAATCAGCACTCTCAATTTGCAACCCGATATCGTGATCCTCGATCCCCCTCGTAAAGGTTGCGAACCTGAAGTAATTACTTTTCTCCGCGAAAATGCACCCGATCGCATTGTCTATGTCAGTTGCAATCCTGCCACCCAAGCGCGAGATTTAAAATTATTATGTGAAGGCGATCACTATCAAATTACCCGCATTCAGCCCATCGATTTCTTTCCACAAACATCTCATGTTGAGGCGATCGCCTTTCTCAAAAAGGTATAACCCAAATCAAGTAGAACTAATGATTTAAACTTTGTAAAGTGTTAACCATAGCTGTAAAAAATACAACCCAAAATCAATGAGTGAAAAGATTACATGGACTACTGAAGCTGAAGCAAAGCTCAAAGACATCCCATTTTTTGTGCGTCCTTTTGCCTTTAAAAAGATCGAAAAATATGCTCAAGACAACAATTTTCAGCAGATCACCCTTGAGGTCTATGAGCAGGCTAAGAAACAATTTAATAAAAAATATGACTAACTTTCGCCATTCCCTGCTTGGGTAAATAAATTATAGAAGAGCGCACTCATCGAGTGCGCTCTTCTATAATTTATCGGAGATTCCCGAAATATACCTTTATGGCTGTACTTTTACGCCCCGCCAAAATGCAATATGTCCCTTAATCTGCTTAGCGGCATCCTTCGGCTCAGGATAATACCAAGCGGCATCTTTATTGGTCTCACCGTTTACTTCAACATTGTAATAACTAGCTACCCCTTTCCAACCACAGGTTGTATGGGTATTGCTGGGTTTGAAATATTCCATGTTTAAGGAATCAGCAGGGAAATACTGGTTTCCATCAACAACTTCACAGCGATCGCTCTCTGCTAATACAACACTGTTCCAAATAGCTCTTGGCATATACTTTACCATTTTCTAATTATTTCATTTGTTATTGTAATCGTTGATATAGCAATCTCCAACCAATGATGCTTACTATACTATATCTCTAGGAGATCAACTTTATACCGTTTATTGATACTCCCTTCCCAGTGAAAGATTAGACATTGCGGCGCGAAGCGCCGCAACGCTAATTCTTGATTTTTAATGTCTATTTTGATACTGGGAAGGGAGTAGTTGTAAAAATGGCAATCAAAATGTAAACTTTTTATAAACTTATTATTTTAATCAAGTCTATTTTGCATACAAAACTGAGGAGATGATGAATATTATGCCCTGCTGATTTAAAAACACTATACTGTCTATAAACTAGATTAAAAGCTTTTATCACATTTAACAGATAGAAGCCAAAGATACTGCAATTTGATTGTTTGAGATGTAATAAGGTTTGAGAAATGCTTTTAATCACTGTTGGCACAGATCAATATCAGTTTAATGCTTTAATGCAATGGATAGACATACTGATCAAGTACCAACTAATCAATGAAGAAGTATTAGTACAATATGGATCTTCTAGCTATTTGCCCGATGGTTCAATCGCTTATCGGTGGCTAAGTGAGCAAGACTTTTTAAGTTTCGTAGATAGAGCTAGTTTAATCATCAGCCATTGTGATGAGAGCCTTGCTGAATTATTAGAAGATAAAGATACTCCGTATGTGCTAGTACCACGTTTACAGAGATTTAGAGAGCATGTGGATAATCATCAAATGGAAGTTGCTGACGACTTTGAAAGTCGGGGAGTAGCGATCGCTCGATCTCCTGGTGATTTAGTTAAGTTCCTGAAGTTACAACAAACTTCAGAGGTTATTCCTAAGGTTGACGAGACTCAGCTATGTGACTATCTCAAGCAAAAATATTTAATTGGGAATCCATCTCAGAAGTTGATGCTGATCACTTCTTCAGGCGGCTATTTTCGTTATATGCAGAGCATGAAAGCTTTTTGGGAGGCATTTGGCGATCGCAGTTGGATCTCAGTTCGGACTACAGCAACCGAAAACCAGATAGAAGACAACACTAAATATTGGGGATATATTCCTGTTAAAGATAATATTCCCAACATGATTCGCAATCTCATCCTAGCGATCAAGATAGTCCCACGGGAGAATCCAGATTTATGTTTGGCTACGGGGTCAGGTTTTGCCATTCCTTACTTATTAATTGCCAAGTGGTTTTGTCGCAGTAAAGTTGTATATATTGAAGCAAAAACTCGTCTCCAAGATCTTAGTTTACCCGCTTGGTTATTAATGAAGTTAAATGTCCTTGATTTACTTGTAGTTAGAAGTAAAATCATCGCCGATCGCTATCCTAAGTCAATATATATTCCTGTTAGTGATAGTGGCATAAGTAATGGTAAAGATCCAAGAGATTACAAACAAGCCTCAATAGTTACCTTTGATGAAGTTGCCTTTATTTATAGTCCTGAAAAATTAGAGTTCTCCACTGCGAGAGAATTTCTAGGGGATTTTCAAACTATTTGTAATATCGATGAATTTTACAAAAAAATTGTCATTGATATGAGCCATACAACCTTCATGGATGGCGCAGGGCTGGGCGTATTAACTAATTGTCTGAGACTAGCTAAATCTAATCAAACGGAATTAGTGCTTTGGAGTGTCAGTGAAGCTGTTAGCTCATTAATATCACTTTCTTCTCTTAGTAAATTGTTTATAGTTGAGCCAACTACTAATAATTTTCGATTTTCTCGTTTGATCCAAGAGAATCGAGTTAGCAATATTACTGCCTTTGGTTTATTCCTATTTCGCACGCAAAGATACCTCAGAAAAATCCCTGTACTGAAGATTATTTATCCGATTTTAAAATTTTTCTTTCCTTCTATTGATATTGATCCAGGTGTTCCTGTACATCCTTCAGTACGCAATTTTGTTAAAAGATTAATTGATATAGTTGGAGCATTAATTGGATTAGGTTTTACTGCGATTTTATTTGTGCCGATCGCCATTATGATCATTTCAGAAAGCGAAGGAGATATTTTCTTTGCCCAAATCCGTTGTGGATTATTGAGCAAACCTTTTAAGATTTGGAAATTTAGATCAATGGTTCAAAATGCCGAACAGCTAAAGAAGAAGGTTGTCAATCAAGTTAGGGCAGGATCACAGTCAACCAATTTAGATAGTTCAGGAAAAAATGTATCGACTAATAATAGTGCTAATGATAAATTTTTCAAAAATGCCAATGATCCCCGTGTAACCAAAATCGGTAAGTTTTTACGACGAACTAGTTTGGATGAATTTCCTCAATTTTGGAATGTCTTAGTTGGTGATATGAGCTTAGTTGGTACTCGACCACCCACTTTCAACGAAATTAATTCCTATGAATTAGAAGTTGAATATCAGGATGAGCGATACACTGAATGGAATCGATTAGATGTTAGACCAGGAATTACGGGTGTATGGCAAGTAAATGGGCGTTCTAGTGTAAGAAGCTTTGCTGAAGTTGTGAACTATGATATTGAATACCGCAAAAATTGGAGTATTTGGTACGATCTTCAGCTAATCGTAAAAACAGTTTTAGTTCTATTTGATAAAAACAATAAAGCAGTATAGATTAAGTTTATATTTATGAAAAGAAAACCAAATAATTTAAAAAAAT
>DCSN01000192.1:0-1382 GCA_002325645.1 Pseudanabaena sp. UBA1465 | reverse complement strand
ATTTTTTTAAATTATTTGGTTTTTATGTCAGGGCGAAGCGCTGTATAGTGATTGCATTTAAAAAGAACTAAAAAGAACTAAAAAGAACTAAAAAGAACTAAAAAATTATGGAACAGAATTGGTCTCAACTGCTGAAACAACTTATTGATCGACAGTCCTTAACTAGTGAACAAGCAACATCTCTAATGCATGGCTGGTTAGAAGGTGCGATCGCCCCAGAGTTATCGGGAGCAATTTTAATCGCGCTGCAACTAAAAGGAGTTGAGGCTTCGGAATTAGCTGCGATGGCGAATGTGCTGCAATCTCAAAGTGAAGGGAAGAAATCCCATGATCAGTTTGGTCATATCGTCGATCGCTCAAAGCCTTTGATTGATACCTGTGGGACAGGTGGTGATGGTGCTTCCACTTTTAATATTTCTACTTCGGTTGCTTTTGTGGCGGCAGCCGCAGGGATACCCGTCGCCAAACATGGGAATCGTGCGGTTTCCAGTCGCTCGGGTTCCGCCGATGTCCTAGAAGCGATCGGGATTCATCTCGCCTCGCCCATCGAAAAAATTTATGAAGCTCTTTCCGCAGTCGGAATTACTTTCTTATTTGCTCCAAATTGGCATCCAGCCATGAAATCCGTTGGTGCAATTCGTAAGAGTTTAGGAGTGCGGACTATTTTCAATTTAATAGGCCCGTTAGTGAATCCACTCCATCCCACTGCTCAGGTTTTGGGGGTTTACAATAAGACCTTAACCCATACCGTAGCTGAGGCTTTGCGATTGCTCGATCGCCAACAAGCTGTAGTTTTACATAGTCGCGAAGGGCTAGATGAAGCAGGTTTAGGTGATCTTACAGATATTTCATTTTTGAAAAATGGTCAAGTGATAGAAGAAGCAATTAACCCTCAAGAATTGGGATTAACTCCCGCACCATTGGCGAGTCTCAAGGGTGGTAATGTGCAAGAAAATGCAGAGATTTTAAAAGCTGTTTTGCAAGGAAAAGGCGATCGCGCTCAAGCAGATTGCGTGGCTCTTAATAGTGGCTTGGCTTTGCGAATTGGTGGGGCGGCAAATAGTTGGAATGAAGGTGTAGAGATTGCCTCACAGATTCTCCAAAGCGGTGCAGCATGGGATAAAGCTGAAGCATTAGTTCGCTTCTTAAAATAAATAGCAAAACCAAGAAGTTACAGCAATTTTCGATCAAACGAACCACAGGAAAAAAATTAAAAGTGTTGCGAAGCAACACTTTTAATTTTTTTCCTGTTTGGATTTGAGCGCAAAGCGCTGTAGTGGCGGCGCGGAGCGCCGCCACTAACTTCTTGGTTTGTATTTTTCCTAACGATTTAAGGTTAATTCTTTTTTATTCCCTAAAAGCCCCTGTGGTCGCCATACCAT
>DCSN01000074.1:14410-29477 GCA_002325645.1 Pseudanabaena sp. UBA1465 | reverse complement strand
CGATGTTTTTAAATTTTTCTCTGTAATGCGTCGCTGGGTATTGAGTGATTTTGATGAATTAGATATTGAAAATTTAGTTGAAGAGATGAGTGAGTTATGTTAGGTGGGAGCGCGATCGCCTGTTGTGAGTAGCCTGTGTTTAATAGTATCAATTACTAAAGTGGGATCATCTATAATTAATTGTGACTGCATCAGGAGAATAAATCTATGACAGCAATTACGGCGCGTGAACTAGAAATGCAAATGCCCGATGCGCGTAAACTTTTGAGTGATGAGCCTGAGATGGAAAGTTCTTTGCATTACATGCAACTGTTATTGCTGGTAACTTGCTTAGAATGGGCATGGCAAGAACGAGATGATTTTTTTATTGGGGCAAATCTCACGATTTACTTTAGCCGCCAGCAGTTAAAAAATCATGACTTTCGAGGACCAGACCTGTTTTTAGTTAAAAATACGACCAGAGAGCCGCGTAACTCATGGGTAGTTTGGGAAGAAGATGGGCGATATCCCGATCTGATTATTGAGCTTTTATCGGATTCCACTGCGAATACTGATCGCACCTTAAAGCGAGATTTATATGCAGAAAGGTTTCACACGCCCGAATACTTTTATTTTTCACCTGACACATTAGAGTTTGCTGGGTTTAGGTTAGATTTTAATAAGTATCGTCCTATTGTTGCCAATGATCGGGGTTGGCTATGGAGTGAGACTTTAGGATTTTTCTTAGGAATTCACAATCGCCAATTGCGATATTTTTCGTTAGAGGGGGCTTTGTTGCCAACACCCCAAGAAGCCGCTAAAAATGAGATATTAGAGGCTAATCAAGCGCGTCAAATTGCTGAGCAGGCGCGTCAAACTGCTAATCAAGCGCGTCAAATTGCTGAGCAGGCGCGACAAACTGCTGAGCAGGAGCGTCAAACTGCTGAGCAGGAGCGTCAAATTGCTAATCAAGCGCGTCAAATTGCTGAGCAGGAGCGTCAAATTGCTGAGCAGGCTAAGGCGGAATTACAGGAATTAAAGGCAAAAATGCGATCGCTTGGTATTGAGTGATCTGAGACAGATCTAGATCTGCCTGTGGTCTGTCCCTACGCGATCGCGGTAGTTGAGAATCAACTAAATTGTTACAAGATCTTAAAATCAGGAGTTGCTGACAATTTAAGTATTAGGATGTGCATAGTTAGGAATAAAGGTTAGAAATAAAAGTTAGAAATAAAAACCTAGCTCTTGACTCAGTTCTCTAAATCTCTAAAATTATAGTTTTGAGGGTGATAGCTGTGAACGGTCTAATGCAACAACTTAGGAACATGGTGGAATATCTAAGCGATGCGATCGCCAGAATTTTCACCCCTAGCAAAGATGATTTTCCTGCCACTGGTGAACAACCTTACAATGGCGATCCTGCCCCTGAGAATGTTAAATAAAAAAAAGAAGAGAGTCATTTCACGGCTCTCTTCTTTTTTTGCAGTATATAATTCTGGCAACTCTTGAGCATTATTTATCATTTTTACTAGATGCCACAAAACTTAGGGTAGTCCTATTTAGGTAAGGATGGACATAACTCTTTTCATGTAAGGCTTTCAGCGCTTAGAGTCAACCTTGCAGACCTGAAGTATCCTAGCTTTTTCCACACATTTGCAGCTACAAAGCCAAGACATTGACGAAATAATCGGCACTCTGTGCTATCTCATGGGCAGATACTTGCATCTTTTTGCATGGCGGTCAATTGATTAAATTGTTGCCGAGATGGAGTTTCAATCATCCTTACCTTTAGGGCATTACCAGCATTTTGACTTGCACCAGTCTCTGACTGAGCATTGGTAAAGCCACCCCATCCAGAAACGATAAACTGTGGTGTAAATTCGTAGCTAGTCACTAGACCATAGGTATTTGCAGAAGTGGCAATATTGCCGAATGGTTGACGCGCATTGTTACCCAGTAGTCTGATCGGAAATAGGGAACCGATAGAAAAAATCATCGATTTGAAACTGATTGTTCGTATTAGCATCAAATCCGAGACGGGACATTGCCTGACTGAAGACGCACGCGCAATAAGTCTTTTCCTGTAAAGCTGGTGTTGAAGTTTAACCTGACCCGATAAGCAAAAGTTGGGTTAGTTGGATCGGTGGTATTTACACCTGTTCTGTTGCCAAAGGTGTCTGACAATTAAAGCAATTACCAACCAAGAGAAAAGCCCTGCGATGCGGGGCTTTTCTCTTGTTCATTCTCTACCAAGAATGTAAAGCTCGTAATTGTGGAGTCTTTTTGGACTGATGAGACTCCATGCGCGTAAGCACATCATCAAGAATCGTAATTGCTTCGGCAATGAAGCCGCCCTTATTGAGCATCACACATTCAGCGCGTTCCGCCATTGCCGCATCTGTCATTTCGCCACGGGAGGGAGCGCCATCTTTAACCAGACTTTCTAATACTTGCGTAGCCCAAATTACAGGCACATGGGCGGCTTCACAGAGCCAGAGAATTTCTTCCTGAATTTCGGCTAAGCGTTGATAGCCAATTTCAACGGCCAAGTCTCCTCTGGCAATCATTACGCCAAAGGACTGTTTGCCTGCCGCATAAATGATTAATTCTGGCAAATTGGAAACGGCGATCGCGGTTTCAATCTTGGCAACGATCGCAGGATGAGTAACCCTGCCCATAGAGCGTTTATGCAATTCCTGTTGTAATAGCTCAATGTCTTCAGGTTTCTGGACAAAGGAGTAGCCAATGATGTCGGCATGGTTAGCCACAAAATCTAAATCGCATAAATCCTTGTCTGTGAGTGGGCTAAGTGGCAAGACAGTATTCGGGAAGTTTAAACCCTTTTCGGGTTTCAGCTTTGCACCTTTGGGACTGACATGAGTGACTTGCAGCAACAAACCTAATTTCCCATCGGGTAGTTTATGTTGCGTATCAATAACTTTGGTGCGAATCTTGCCATCATCTATATAAATGGTTGCGCCAGTTGTCAATAAATCGAGAATTTCAGGCACTGTGCAGCAAGTTTGAAATGTTTCCACAGAAAATTCTTCGTTAACATCAGTAATCTCGCAACGCGACAGCACAATATGATCGTCGCGAAATACTCTGGTTTGATCAGGTGGTGCTAATACATTCCCTGTGCGGATCTTGGGACCACTTAAATCCATCATTACCTTACAGGAAACGTTGTTTTCCTTGGCGGCTCTTTGGACATAATCGATCATGTTTTTCCAAAGTTCGGGCGTATCGTGGGCGCAGTTAATGCGAATACAGTTAGCTCCACGTTGGATAATTTTTTGTACTAGTTCGTAGTCCGTAGCCGCTTCAGTTGGTAAAGTAACCATGATCCTGACGCGCCGATTGGAATTTGACTGCCCAAATAATTCTTCGGTATGTAGCTGCAATAAGCGATCGCCCTCAAAAAAGGACTCAAGGGGAGGACGGTTTAGATGCTGCGAAGTTTGAGAATCGCAAATTAGCTCTAGCGTAGCAATGACAGCATCAAGATTGGGCATTACCCTAGATTCAATTCTGCCAAGAGACGACAAGCCCCAAGGCATAAGTGCAGTTTGGATTTCCCTTAGATCTTGTCTTCTCAGGGCTAAATATTCGGCAAGATTTAAAGCACTAATTAGAAATTCGGGTCGTTGAATATGCGATCGCCATTGACTAAAAATAATTTCGCCTTCCCTGATCACGTTCAAGCGAAGTTCATAGAGCTTTTGCAATAAAATTTGGGGACTGGCAAGATTAAACGATTCGAGGCTAGTTTCTAGATTTTGGGTAATCATAATGAATTTGTTAATTCGATGCGCTCTTATCGTGAATGCACATTCCTCACAAATGGAATGGATTCTGTAACATACTCCCTTCCCAGTATCAAAATAGACATTAAAAACTAAGAATCAGCGTTGCGGCGCGAAGCGCCGCAACGTCTAATCTTTGACTGGTCAGGGAGTATATATTCATATTTTCTCATGGCAAAACAAGGATCGATTAAAAACATAGTATTTCTTAACTGCTAACTCATGCTAATTACAGTGCTTTGCGCTAAATTAAAAGCCAGAGAAATTTTTGAAAATGCGGCTCCGCAGACATATACAAAGAAAATGCCCTGATGATCAATAACTCCGATATCGTCCCACCAAGTTACTGGCTGAGAATTAGCCGATGGGTAAAAGCTAATCTGTTTAATGGTTGGTTTAATAGTATTTTGACCTTAATCTCTGCTTGGCTAATTTATCAAGTTGTCGGTGGTATCTGGACTTGGGCAACGACGATCGCCCAGTGGTCAGTGGTCAGCAGTAATTTGCAACTGTTTTTAGTGGGGCTTTATCCTGCTACAGAGTTTTGGCGTTTGTGGAGTATTTTAGCGATCGCTGGTTCTCTATCAGGAATTTCATGGGGACTATGGGGCAGATTTAGTCGATTTGTGGCGATCGCGATTGGCTCCTTATCAATCGCCCTCGCAGTTTTATTACCCGTTGATGGCATTTCAAAATTTTTAATTTTAGGCATTACGATCGCGATCACCCTTGGGTTTTTCATGGGTCAGCAATGCAAGAAGTTTACAAAAAGCTCTTTGATTTTAGCGATCGCATGGATTGCATCTTTACCAGTTTCTCTATGGTTAATTGGCGGTAATTTGGGGCTAGTTCCCGTTGATGTGAATGTCTGGAATGGATTAATTTTGACCTTGATTGTCGCCATATCAGGAATTGTCCTTTCCTTTCCTTTAGGCGTTTTGCTGGCTCTGGGAAGACAAAGTACATTACCTCTAATTAAATGGTTTTGTGTCTTTTATATTGAGGTGGTGCGCGGATTGCCTTTGATTGGCATTTTGTTTATGGCACAGGTGATGTTACCTCTGTTTTTACCCGCAGGATTAGAGATTGATCGGGTATTGCGGGCGATCGCCGCTTTTGTGTTTTTCAGCGCCGCTTACCTTGCCGAAAATGTGCGCGGTGGATTGCAGTCAATCCCCAAAGGTCAAGCAGAAGCAGCCAGAGCTTTAGGATTAAATATTCCGTTAACAATTACTTTAATCATTTTGCCTCAAGCCCTCAAAGCTTCGATACCCGCGATCGTGGGTCAATTTATTGGCTTATTTAAAGATACTTCTTTAGTGGCGATCGTGGGTCTGGTGGATTTGATGGGTGTGTCACGCTCGGTGTTGTCACAGCCAGAATTTATCGGACGCTATGCCGAAGTCTATCTATTTGTCGCTTTAATCTATTGGATGTTCTGTTTTTCCCTTTCACAAGCCAGCCAAAAATTAGAAAGAAAGCTCCAAAATTAAAACCATCTGAAAGAGCGACCCATAGGGTCATTCTTCCTATTCGCTCTAGCATTGCGTTAAACTGTTTTGCGCGATCACTTCGATTTTCATTGCAACTTTATTATCCTGACCCATGACAGAACTGCTCAACAAAGCTGCATTTCAGCAAAGACCCACATGGGATGAATATTTTATGCTGCTGACTAAATTAGCGGCGATGCGATCGACCTGTTTGGCTTTTCCCGTGGGGGCAGTGATTGTCAAAGACAAGCAAGTCTTAGCTACGGGTTACAACGGCTCTCCCTCTGGCTCAGTCCATTGCACCACTCAAGGTTACTGCTATCCCAACGTCAGCACCTGTGATGCTAGTAAAGAGTTTCCCTCAAGGGCAGTTCATGCGGAAGCCAATGCGATCGCGCAAGCGGCTAAACATGGTATTTCCACAGATGGCGCGAGTATTTACGTCACTTTGGAACCCTGTATTTCTTGCTTAAAGTTAGTAGTATCCGCAGGTATCCGTGAAGTCTACTACGAGACGACTTTTAATAAAGGCAATAATGCGGCGCTTTGCCAATCCTTTATTGATGAAGGATTAGTTATGCTCAAGCAGATTAAGATATCGCCGTCAGTGTTGCAAAGAGCCGATTTATTTCTTAATTCACCAACATCTGAATTACGCTTATTTGGCTAACTTGTAGACAACGCTATCCGAAATCCATAATAGTTGTGCCAATTTACAATAGGATCTTTGCGTCGATTAGCCGCCCTACATTCCCATGCATCATCTTTCCAAGATCCGCCTCTTAATACACGATATTGGGCATCTCCCCCCAGTTCCCACACCGAGCCGTTTGTCGGTCTACCTCGATAGTTTTCATGCCAAGGATCAGCACACCATTCCCAGACATTGCCATGCATATCATATAAACCAAAATCGTTAGGAGGAAAAATGCCAACGGGAGTAGTTTTTTCGCGATATTTTACGAAAGCCTCAGAATCATGTTGCAATCTGCCGTCATAGTTGGCAAAATCGGAGCTAATCTTATTTCCAAAATAATAACGGGTGGATTTGCCACCAAGACAAGCATATTCCCATTCGGCTTCACTAGGTAAGCGGTAATTCTTTCCAGTCAGTATGCGAAGGCGATCGCAAAATTCGATCGCGTCAGCCCATGAAACATTGTCAACGGGAGCAACTTCGTTTTTAAAATGGGAAATATCAGCATCAAGAGAAACATTGATTCTAGGTAATTTAGCAACTGCTTGCCACTGTCGTTGAGTAATTGGAAATTTTCCTAAATAAAACGAAGATATACTAACTAACTGTGATGGTTTTTCATTGGCGTACCCTTCCTGACTATGGGAAGTTCCCATGATGAACTTTCCTTCAGGTATATTTACTAGATCTAAAAACTTGTCTTCCCCTAAATATTCGGAAAACCCTTGAATAACTCTATTTTCCATAAGTATCTTTTTAAATCTAATAAGGCTAAATTATATAACGATATGCAAAGACTTATTTTTAGCAAGCTTTTTACCGATAGATCAAATAAATCGGTTAGGTTAGTTTTTTTTGTGCTTATTTCATTGATTGTTGTGGAGTTATTAATTGGCTGTAATAATCTAGTAAAAGATTCTCAAAGTGTAAATAATCAAAAATTATCAGGAACTTGGGAATTTAAAAATCAAGATGGAGTCAAGAACGGGACAGCGATTTTTGATCCTAAAAATGATCTTGATGGTGATGTGTATATCTTGAGTAATGATTTGCCATCGGGTGATTTAGCATTAGGCAAAACCGCGATCGCTGGCAAATATAAGATTAACAAAAGTAAGAATCCACTAGAACTTGATCTTACTTTTGGCGATCTCACTACCCAAACTATCTATGAAATCGGTGATGATGGGCAGCTAAAAATTGCCAATGCTGTTCCCGATCAACCTCGTCCTACAACTTTAGATACTCAGCCTCAACGGTTAAGCAAAGTCTCCGATAATACAAGCATTACTAATGATATTAAAGTCTTGCGATCGCCTGATTTAGTAAGTTCATCAGCACTAATTCGCGAAGCTGAGAGTAAGTCCTATATTCGCGCCATCCTGCGATCGCAGCAGCAAATCTTTCAAGAAAAAGGACAATTTTCAACGGATATTAATCAATTGGCATCGGGATTATCGCTGAATTTAGAATTCTATAATTACAAAATCACTTTATTAGATACAACTTCAGGGCTACTGGTACAGCATAGTGCTATTCCTTTAAAAAACGGACTAAAAGCCTATACGGGAATTATTTATGCGATCGCTAGTTCTGAAGCTAATCAAAAAGCGACTAAGCCTCTTCTCTGTGAAAGTAATATTCCCACTAAAGTGATCCCGACAAGTCCCAAAAAACAAGATGAAGACTACATCTGTCCTAATAATTACATCAGAATTAATCCTTGACACTCCCCGCACGCTCTGTGACGGAGATTTCTGATTCAGCGAGACAACTTACTAGATAGACTTACATCTATATTATTAGCATTATTAGCGAGATCGACTACTCAATCTAACACAAGAAAAAAGTGGAAGGCTTGGTAGCCTCGCCTCTTCAGAGCGAGGTGGAAAAGCCTCTCAAGCGGATTTAGCCGCTTATTTATTATTTTTGATATAATCAGACTGCGATTAGGAATCACCATCTACGCGACGAATCGTCCTAGTGAGGAGAAATCCCTGCAACGAAGAACCGATAAACGGGCAAATAATGGCAGGGCGAGGAGCGTACCGATCTGGCTTTGCGATGGACTCAGAAAGTAAAGTGACTAAAAAGTAGACGCAATGCTCATATTGAAAAATAGTGAGTTTGAGCGAGTAGAGGGACATTGGCAGCCCCTCAGAGAATTAAACTTTAATTACTCTGGAATCCCCGTCACTTCAGTGCGGGGAGTGTCAATATCCTGTTGCTAAGGGACTTGAGACTTAATAAAGTACCAAATATAAAACCAGAATCGTTGGGGCGGCTTCGCCGCCCCAACGATTCTGGAAAATCTGGATTGGTATTTTATTTTCTCGCAAGTCCCTAACCCTACTGCACCAAAGAAACTTATATGCAATAGATCAAGCGATTTATCTTGTCTGATGACAAGCAACATTCGAGCGAAAGAGCATTTATTAATTTTTGATTCTCACTTTCCAGACGCACCGCCACCCGAAAATAGCGATCGCCTAATTCTGGAAAACTTAGGCAATCACGAATCAGAATTTGATGCTTTTGTAATAGTTCCTTTTGCAAAAAAGAGCCTGCAATTTCTGTTTGGACTAATAGATAATTTGCAGCATTTGGTAATGGATTTAAACCTGATATTTGGGATAACCCTGTAAATAGTTGCGATTTCGCACTTTTTAACCATGCCCATGTTTGTTGCTGAAATTCTCCATCTTCTAAAACGGCAATTCCTGCGGCGACAGCTAAGCTATTTACACTCCAAGGATCGCGCCATGCTTGCCAACGTTGTAAACGCTCAGGATGGGCGATCGCATAGCCAAGTCGTAGCGCTGGTAAGCTATAAAATTTTGTCAGCGATCGCAAGATCACTAAATTGGGATGCGATGGTACTAAATCGATTAAACTTTGCTGTTGGTCTGGTGTGAGGAAATCCATAAAAGCTTCATCAATCACCACCAGCGCAAACCTTTCTAAATAGGGCAAAATACTATCTCTTGTAAATAAATAGCCCGTAGGATTATGGGGATTATTAATCAAGATTCCTTTACTGTGGGAATTAGTAATTTCTGGAAGTTCCGCATTAAAATTAATCTCTTGATTCTGTAATAGAAACGGATATTTTTCGACTTGACAATCAAAGGTTTTCAGAGCGCGGTAGTAATCAGTAAAAGCAGGTGTAAACAGAACTGTTGATGTTAATTGTGAAAGATCACGCCCTACCCAAGTTAATAGCTCCGCCACACCGTTGCCAGCCAAAATCCACTCTGGTGATAGCCGATGAAATTCGCCTAAAGCTTCTCTGAGCAATGTATATTCGGGATCAGGATAATGGCTCAGATCGGTTAAATTAGCTTGAATGGCAGCGATCGCTGATTGTGGTGTGCCGAGAGGATTAATACTTGCCGAAAAATCTAAGATTTGCTCTGGTGAGATACCAGCCATGCTTGCCGCCCATTGACGATTTCCCCCATGAATTGGGCGATCGCGATCAGTTACATACATAAAATTTTGGATTAATTACGTTAAATTCATTACTAATTTACGATCCTTATTCCCACAACTTGTAGGAATACAGGTTAAGCTAGGATTAATCATCGCTTCTTACGTCACAATCTATGCTACGAATTGTCACCCAGAGAACTGAAGCAGAATCCGAAATCAAGCGGATTTGCGATCGCATCTATGACGATCAGATGATCCACAAGGAAGCCACCGTCACCGAAATCATTCAAACGGTAAGACGCAAAGGCGATACAGCGCTTCTGCACTATACCTCTGAATTTGATGGTCAGGACTTCACGGCGGCGGAATTGCGCGTTAGTGGATCGGAACTTGATGCTGCTTATCAACAGGTCAAAGGCGGATTGCTCAAGGCGATCGAAATGGCGCACCAGCGTATCGAAGAATTTCATAGGATGCGTGTGCCTAAAAGTTGGGTGCATTTTGGCGATAAAGATGTGGTGCTAGGCAAGCGCTATACACCGATTGATGCGGCAGGTATTTATATTCCAGGGGGAAAAGCGGCATATCCAAGCACGGTTCTGATGAATGCTGTACCCGCAAGAGTTGCAGGTGTAAAAAAGATTGTGATGGTCACGCCTCCTGGTCAGGAGCGCACAATTAATCCTGCGATTTTGGTAGCCGCACAGGTAGCTGGAGTCGAAGAGATTTATCGTGTGGGCGGCGCACAGGCGATCGCCGCTTTAGCCTATGGCACTGAGACTATTCCCAAGGTTGATGTGATCACAGGACCGGGCAATATTTACGTTACTCTTGCCAAAAAACAAGTATTTGGGCGGGTGGGAATCGACTCGATCGCAGGGCCTTCGGAAGTATTGATCATTGCCGATGCCAGCGCTAATCCCACCTATGTCGCCGCCGATATGCTTGCCCAAGCCGAACATGACCAGATGGCGGCCTCAATATTACTAACTAATGATTCGCGGCTTGCCAATCGTGTCTCTGAAGAAGTCAATCGGATGCTAGAAAACCATCCCCGTCGCTTGATGACCGAAAAGGCGATCGCCCATTATGGCTTAATTGTCGTGGTCGATAATCTCAAAACTGCCGCCGAATTATCTAACCAATTTGCGCCCGAACATTTAGAACTAGAAGTCGAAGAACCTTGGCAATTAATCGATCAAATTCGTCATGCAGGGGCAATATTTATCGGACATTCTACCCCTGAAGCCGTGGGTGATTACTTAGCGGGACCCAATCACACTTTGCCCACCTGTGGCGGTGCGCGATATTCCTCAGCCCTTGGAGTAGAAACATTCCTCAAGCATTCCAGTTTGATTCAATATAGTCCCGAAGCCCTAAAGGAAGTATCAGGCGCGATCGCCTTATTAACTGAAGCCGAAGGCTTGCCCTCCCACGGCGATTCGGTCAGATTACGATTACAAGATCTGTAAAGAGCTATGGTTATTTGTATATGCTAGAAACAATTGAAACAAATGACTGTTATATGGATGTTGTAATTGATTCAACTAGTAGGTTTGAGCAAGATCTTTCTAGTATGAGTAAAGACCAGAAAGATCTTACTATTCAAAAAATCAATGACTGTGCTGCTCTTTTTCCAGAGCATAAGAGCAATGCGTACCGTAAGCTGAGGCGTTTACCATTTTTACCATTAAATATTAGTGGTTATGATTCTTCGCTATATACAATGCGAATTTCTCCAGAATTAAGAATAATTTTAACGGTTGATGAAGATCCTATCTTTGGGCAAATGATCTTTACTCTTTTTCGGATAGCTAATCGGAATGATTTTAATAAAGCCTATCAAGGTGTGGTTGAGTCTTTGTATAAGGATCTAAATCATCAAACCTTAGAATCTGTTCTGGCTTCGTAAATTTAGTTATGGCTCAGACTCTTACTCTATATGATGAGCATGGCATCATTTACGAAGCAATGAAAATTCTACCCACCAATGCACTTAAAATTTGTTTTCTGGAAGCTTTGGCAGAACTTGAAGATAATGAGTGTCATCGAACGCGAAAATTTCCTAAGACAAGATTGCATAAAGTGACGGGCGTAAAGCAAGCCATTTATCGTGCTGATATCGATAAGGTTTCTGGTTGGCGTATTCATGTGCAGTACATCAATCATCAAATTCACCTTAAGGATATTATTGAAGGACAAAAACATGACAACGTAATCGAGGTGATCAAATCTAAGAAGTCAAGATACGAGTAGTAAGGGGTTTTCCATTCTCTATAAAGTCTATATCTATGGTTATAGCTAATTCTCCGCCAACGTTAACGATTTTGGAAAATGGCGATCGCCTAGATCGTCTTGAATTTGAACGGCGCTATACAGCCTCAAACATCAAAAAAGCGGAACTCATTGAAGGAATTGTATATGTGGCATCTCCTGTAAGATTTACCACTCATGCTAAACCTCATGGTCAAATCGTTGGTTGGCTTGATATGTATCAATCCATGAAGACTGATTTAAAAGTCGGCATTGAGCCAACCGTGAGACTTGATGATGATAATGAACCGCAACCTGATGCGGTGCTTTTTAAGGTAGGGGGAAATGCTCAAATTGATGAAGATGGCTATATTACAGGCGCACCTGAATTAATTGTGGAGATTGCTGCGAGTACAGTTTCCTATGATTTGCACGCGAAAAAACGTATCTATGAACGCAACGGCGTAAGGGAATACATTGTCTGGCGGACATTGGATCAACAAATTGATTGGTTTGTTTTAGAAAATGGTCAATATGTGGAGTTATCTCCTGATGATACAGGAGTTATTCATAGTCGGCAATTTGAAGGCTTACGGCTAAATGTCAGCGCAATCTTAAATGATGATATGTCAGCAGTTCTCAAAATATTGCAATAAAAAAGAACCTCTCGAAATAAGTAAGAATAGGCGACGCTTTGCGCCGACCATCCAGCATAAAAAAAAGAACCTCCCAACGGGAGGTTCTTTTTTTTTAGAAGCCCATCACCTTAGCGACGCTAGTAATATCTGGGGCAATGCCTTTATGTAACTTGGCATCGGCCGCCGCGATCGCTGTATCGGGATCTTTAATACCGTTACCTGTGAGAACACAAACAATCGTTGCCCCAGAGGGAATTTGATCGCTGACCTTGAGCAAACCTGCAACCGATGCAGCACTGGCGGGTTCACAGAAAACGCCTTCTTCACTGGCGAGGAACTTGTAGGCGGATAAAATTTCTACATCGGTAACGCTATTGAAATCACCGCCACTTTCTTCACGCACCTTGAGCGCCTTTGCCCAGTTAGCGGGATTGCCAATTCTGATCGCTGTCGCGATCGTTTCAGGCTTCGTAAAGATTTGACCTGTGACTAGGGGAGCCGAACCTGCGGCTTGGAATCCCATCATGCGGGGGAGCTTAGTGGATTTACCTGACGCATAATATTGATTAAATCCCATCCAGTAGGCGGTGATATTACCTGCATTACCCATCGGAATACACAGCCAATCAGGAGCATCACCGATCGCCTCCACCAGTTCAAAGGCGGCGGTCTTTTGTCCTTCCAGACGGTAAGGGTTGACGGAATTAACCAAGGTAATCGGGAATTTCTCGGACATCTCCCGCACAATTGCTAAGGCTTGGTCAAAGTTGCCATCGATCGCAATGACTTCAGCACCATAGATCAGGGCTTGGCTTAATTTACCTATGGCAACTTTGCCATCAGGAATTAAGACAAAGGCTTTCAACCCACCACGTTTCGCATAGGCGGAAGCCGCCGCCGAAGTATTACCTGTACTTGCACAAATTACCGCATGAGATCCTGCTTCTTTGGCCTTGGAGATCGCCATCGTCATGCCGCGATCCTTAAAGCTGCCTGTGGGGTTGAGTCCGTCATATTTCAGCAGGACTTTGATATTGCGTCCTAATTTTTCGCTTAAGGCGATCGCAGGAATTAGGGGAGTATTGCCTTCATGCAAAGTTACGATCGGAGTTTGGTCTGTAACTGGCAAATAATCCGCATAGCGACATATCAGTCCGGGCCAACCATTGGGAACTGTAGAGGCAGGGTAAAGATCGAGACGAGTATCAATCACGCTTTCTTAGTGTCTACAAAAATTTATAATTTATTAGGGGCTTATTTTAACCATATACCGAACAAAATTGATATTTAGCCAATAAGCATAAGCTTATATCTTACTGCAAATGGCTGAAGCGATCGCGAAATTAGCTAGACAAAATCAAGCAAATTCGCGTAGGATCATAAGCCGCCAAAAAATCCTGAAGACTAATGACCTCCGACCAGATGAAGCTGTTGGTTGCCGAAGCCGTGAGCGCCCTCGCACCAACTTTTACCAAAATCGATCTCCATGTAAAGAGTAACCTCGAACGGGTGTTGCAAGCTTTTCGCGATCGCCGTGTGGGAGCGCATCATTTTGCCAGCGTGTCAGGCTATGGACATGGCGACATGGGGCGCGATGTTTTAGATGAGGTTTTTGCTCAAGTCATGGGCGCAGAATCTGCCGCCGTTCGCGTGCAGTTTGTCTCAGGAACCCACGCGATCGCCTGTTGTTTATTTGGCATTTTGCGCCCCCTTGACGAGCTTTTATCGGTAGTAGGAGCGCCCTACGACACCCTCGAAGAAGTGATTGGCTATCCCCTCACTCCCGATAGCACAGGCGCGAACTATGCTGGTTCCCTTAAGGATTTTGGGATTACCTATCGCCAAGTAGATCTCACCCCCGAAGGCGGCGTAAATTGGGAAGCCTTAGCCAAAGCCGTCAAACCACAAACAAGAATGGTGTTAATCCAGCGTTCCTGTGGCTATGCGTGGCGGCAAAGTCTTTCGATTGAAGATATTGAAAAAATTATCAAATTAGTAAAGCAACAAAACCCTAATACAGTCTGCTTTGTGGACAATTGCTATGGTGAATTTATTAGCGATCGCGAACCAACGGCAGTAGGTGCTGACCTCATCGCAGGCTCACTGATTAAGAATCCTGGAGGGACGATCGCCACCGCAGGCGGCTATGTAGCAGGTAAAGCTGAATATGTCGAACTTGCCGCCCAACGCCTCACTGCCCCCGGCATTGGACGCGAAGGCGGCGCAACCTTTGATCTCAATCGGCTGCTGTTTCAAGGTTTATTTCTGGCTCCCCAAATGGTGGGTGAGGCGATGAAAAGCAGTCATCTTGCCGCCTATGTGTTTGACCAATTGGGCTACCCAGTAAAGCCCTTACCCTACGAGCCTCGGCGCGATATTATCCAAGCAATCCAACTGGGGAATCCCGAAAAATTAATCGAATTCTGTCGCAATCTGCAACGCTTCTCACCCATTGATTCCTACGTCGATCCTGTGCCAGGAGAAATGCCCGGTTATGTCAGTCAGCTAGTCATGGCGGGCGGCACATTCATCGATGGCAGTACCCTAGAACTTTCCGCCGATGGACCTTTGCGTGAGCCTTATACAGTATTTTTGCAAGGTGGAACCCATTGGACGCATCTGGCGATCGCCCTTGAAAACTTTAAGATTGATGCTTAGGGTTTTGCAATTTAATAAAGAACCAGTATTTTTTGTGGCTCGGCTTTGCCTTGCCACAAAAAATATTGGTTCTTTGTCTTACTAAACCCCAATAATTATTGTAAAAGTATT
>DCSN01000074.1:12910-14332 GCA_002325645.1 Pseudanabaena sp. UBA1465 | reverse complement strand
AATACTTTTACAATAATTATTGGTTCGAGTATAAAATAAATGAACACAACTCAATCAAAGCCTTATGGAATCCGATCAAATACCTGTAGAAGAAAATTTAGAGAAAAACTTAGATATATCTAACCAAGGTGAACTTGATGAAGCGATCGCTCCACCAGTAGTTTCAGATGAAGTTATAGAGGTTATAGAGGTTGTAACAGAAAATATTTCACAGCTAGAGATATCTTCAGAACAGGTTTCTGACCCGTCACTTAGTCACGACCATGAAAGCATATCTGCATTGGAAATAGCGGAAACAACAGAAATAACAGAGACAGTTGACACCCCTAAGATATCAGAGGCATCCGAGATATCAGAAAAGTTGGCGCATATTGCCCAATTACAACAGGAAGAAGCAGATCTCAAGGCAGAACTAGAGCAGCTTAAGACTACAAAATCTAAGGTTTTACAGGATCAGATCGATGACCTACAGGCGGGAATTATTCGCTTAGCTCAAGCGGACGTAGCGCGTCTAGAGTATCAAAAACAAGAACTACAAGCAGCGATCGCCGTTCTTGAGAAGCGAAAAGAACGTATTGACAAAGAAATGACTACCACCTACGCAGGCGCATCACAGGATATTGCGGTGCGTGTGCAAGGCTTCAAAGATTATCTAGTGGGCAGTCTCCAAGATTTAGTTGCCAGCGCCGAAAAGCTTAATCTCGTTACGCCCCCCGCCAAAACTGAACCCGAAATTGTAGTTACTGAAAAGAAACCGACCAAAGAAGTAGAGCCGCCTCTCTTATCTGAGCAAACCTTTGCGGAATATAAACAACGGGTCGAGCAGCTTTTAGAGCGCTATCGGACTTTACCTGATTACTATGGGCCAGCTTGGAAGTTGCGCCGCACCTTTGAACAAGTTCATGCCGATCGCGTATCTAAATGGTTTTTTGAGCAATCTGGACGCGGTGCAATTCGCACGATGGGAACTCGCTTACAAAATATCCTCGTCACTTCCGCCGCAATTTCAGTTCTCAAAGCCGTGTATGGTGAAAAATTGCGGGTACTAGTATTAGCAACTTCCCCTGAGCGTTTGGGTGAATGGCGACGTGGTTTTCAAGATTGCTTAGGCTTAACCAGAGAGCATTTTGGCTCCGATAAAGGTATTGCCCTATTTGAAGATCCTGAACCTCTAGCAACTAAAGGCGATCGCTTAGTCAAAGAAGGACTAAGCCCTCTGGTGGTGATTGACGAGTCAGAAGAACTGATTTCCGTAGACTTACTGCGTTTCCCTCTACTGATCGCCTTTGGCGGTATTCCTGACTCTAAACCTACAACTCCCCCAACCTATATAAATCGAGACTATAGCCGCGAATCTCCCAAGGAATATACACGCGATTCGGGTCGTGATTCGGGTCGCGATTCGGGTCGTGATTCGGGTCG
>DCSN01000074.1:0-12852 GCA_002325645.1 Pseudanabaena sp. UBA1465 | reverse complement strand
GGTCGTGATTCGGGTCGTGATTCAGGGCGTGATGTGAATAGAGAATATGGGAATAAAGAGCAAGATAATCGTGACTATGGCTCACGCGATTATCCTAACCGCAATTGGAATGAACCTCGCGATACTGGCTATGGTGGACGAGGACGTAATAATCAAGATTCTGATTGGGATTGGTAATATTTACAGCGCTTTGCGCTTAAACCCGAACCAAAATATTTCCTAAAAGTGTTGCAAAGCAACACTTTTAGGAAATATTTTGGTTGCTATAGCAATAAAAAAGCACCCCCGCAGGGGTGCTTTTTTACTAAGTATTACTTACTTTTTGGCTGGGGTTGCTTGAGGCGCAGCCTGTGGAGTCGTGGCTTGCTTACTATTCTTGAGAATGTACTCTTGAGAACTACGAGATGGGACAAAGCGAATAATATCTGATATAGGATCAGGCTTATTATCTTTTGTCAACATATTTTCTAAAACAAGAAACAGCGATGTAACTTCAACTTTAGTCTTTTTGGTTATATCGGGTTGCAGTTTAGCTTGTTCATCTAGAAAACTTTGGATATCAGATCTGTCAAAGAAAAATGGTAAAGATTGGATTTCATCTTTATCGATCACACCATTCTTATTAGTATCATTCCCCAAGATGACAGGTTCTTTTTTGTCGCCATCAACTAAAAAGAAAACAGGTAGATTTGGTGTCTTGTCGCCTGCAATGCCTTGAGCAAGCAAAATCTTCTGAGCCGCCTCAAAATTTGACTTTGCAGGGATAACTTCAAAAATAAACTTTTTGTCTTTTTGGTTTTGGCGAATTACTTCATAAACCTTGGTCAATGAAGCTGCTGTGATCTGCGCCTTTTTGCCAATTTCAGGACTAAATTTTTGTACCTGAGATAGCATCATTTGCGCCTCATCTGCGCCCAGAAAGAAAAACCAAATTTGAGTGTCATCGGGTTTGGCATTTGGCTGCTGTGGTACTGAAGCGGTTAAGGGGACTCCCTTATCATCAGTAATTGTGAAAACAGGAATACGCGACAAACGTTCTAACGCTTGCGCTTCAGTCATAGCTTCAGCTTTGAGAGTAAATATGGGACTAACAGCGATCGCCCCTGCGACACCTGCGGTGGCTGCTAGATTAACCAACGACTTGAATACGGACATATTTCTCCTAGCTACAATATTTATTAGATTGATTGGATGTGGATGCAAAAGCGAATAAGGTGAAATTAAAAAGGAGAAGGCAACAGGAAAAAGTATGCCGATTGCTTGCCTAAAAGTTGGCTGCTGCCGAATTTAACAATACTTCGTTCCCAAAGACAACCTTTTTATACCAGCTTTATATCGACTTGTGGATGAATTATTATAGCTGTCATCACTGGCATTAGGACAAATCAAGACCCCAGAAAAAGAGGAGTGTGGCTTCGCGCCGCCCCTCGTCTTTTGGTTTTGTGTCCTAACAAGACTGGCGACAGCTATACATTATGAGACTCGCATATCATAGGTATAGTTCCTACAAAATAGTTATGCCTAGCGACGTTATGCCACAAGATGAAAATTTTCTCAGCTTTGATGAAATCTTTGAGGAGTTAAATTATCGCCAAGCACAGCGTACATTGCGAGACATTGTGGCAAAGCTGGACTTGTCAGAACGGGAGCGTCGAGGGTTAGAGGAACCCCTCGAAGAACTTCAGCAAATGTTAGATAAGTTAGATCGGCAGGTTTTGCAGATCGCTGTATTTGGGATGGTGGGGCGCGGTAAGTCTTCGGTACTGAATGCCTTGATGGGCGGACAAGTTTTTGAGACGGGACCTTTGCATGGTGTGACTACGAGCCGTCAGACGGCAGAATGGCAGATCTCGCGTGAGGCGATGCAAACTAATGGCGATCGCACTATTCTCAAAGCTTCATTTCAAGGACGCGGTGAAGCCCGCATCGAATTAATCGATACCCCCGGCATTGATGAGGTTGACGGGGAAGGTCGTGCGGAACTAGCCAAACGCATCGCGCAACAGGCGGATTTAATCTTATTTGTCGTCGCAGGTGATATTACCAAGGTTGAATATGATGCGCTTTCGGCATTAAGAAGTGCAAGTAAACCGATTTTGCTGGTATTCAACAAAATTGATCAATATCCCCCTGAAGATCGGATGGCAATCTATGCCAAGATCCGTGATGAGAGGGTAAAGGAATTATTAACGAAAGATGAAATTGTGATGACGGCGGCTTCTCCCCTTGTGGCTAAGGCGATCCGTCAGCCCGATGGCTCCTTTGAAGCCGAGCTAGTCAATGGTAAGCCGCAAATTGAAGATTTAAAGTTAAAAATTCTAGAGGTACTCGATCGCGAAGGTAAGTCTTTAATTGCCCTGAATACGATGCTGTTTGCGGATATGGTGCAGGAGCGTGTGGTGCAGCGCAAAATGTTTGTGCGCGATCGCCAAGCCAATCGCATTATTTGGAATTGTGTGATTACTCAATCCGTGGCGATCGCGGTTAATCCCTTCACGGTAATAGATGTAATTACCAGTGCGATCATCGATGTATCGATGATCGTGGCGCTATCCAAGCTCTATGGCATTAATATGAGCAATCGGGGCGCAATTTCGCTGATGCAAAAAATCGCGATCGGCATGGGCGGCATCGGCGCAAGTGAATTTCTGGCAACTTTTGGCTTAAGTTCTCTCAAAAGTTTGCTTGGAATCGCTGCCCCTGTGACGGGCGGTGCGACCTTGGGCGGCTATGTATCAGTGGCGATCGCGCAAGCAGGTGTGGCAGGTTTCTCGACCTATGCACTGGGACTAGTTACCAAGGAATATCTCGCTAACGGCGCATCATGGGGAGCCGATGGGCCCAAAGCAGTTGTTAAAAGAATTTTGGAAACCATTGACGAAGATTCGATCTTGGCAAGAATTAAAGATGAACTCCGCGCTAAAATTGACCTGCGGAGATTAAGAAAGATTTAGATAAATCATGACAAAAAACAATACGAGAAGCTGACAAGCTCTGCACTAAAGTGCTGAGTAGAAGCGAACGAGCAAATTTATTCGCCAGTAAAAATCTTGCAATTTGAGATAAAATGTAACTACTCAGGCTGGGTGAAATATTTCTGTAATCAGGCTCAAAGTCTCGTTAGACAAATCGCAACAGGAACAATGCTCGTAATCAGAACAACAACATTTTTGAGAAAGATCGAAATTAAGGTAGGGGTTAAGCATTTGCGCCACAATTCCCAAACTCTTCACCAAAATCTTGATCCGCAAATGCTTAACCCTCTTCGCTTTCATAGATAAATTGTCCCTGCGTTGTGAGGTTGATGGCAGACAAATTTTTTTGGAATATACTTGAAATTATCAAACGAGAAATCCATCAAGATGACAATTAAAGAAAAAGTTCTAAATGCAGTTACCGAACTCCCTCAAAATGTTGACTTTGAAGAGATATTAGAGCGTCTTTATTTTCTCTATAAAGTCGAGACAGGATTGCAACAGGTGCAGACAGGAGACACGCTTACCCACTCACAAGCCATGCTCAGTCTAAAAACATGGCACAAATAAATTGGACAAAACAAGCACTCGGTGATTTAGAGGCGATTGGCGATTATATTGCTCGCGACTCACCTGCTATTGCCCAAGTATTCGTAAATCGCATAATTAATTCCATAGTTCGACTAGAATCCTTTCCCCTTTCTGGTCGAATCGTGCCAGAATCAGGACGCGAATCGATCCGAGAAGTAATTTTTCGCAATTACCGCATTGTCTATTCTTTGGAGAATGACACAATCTATATTCTGACAATATTTCACGCTTCAAAATCACTAGCAAATTTGAGCGATGACATCAGATGAAATAAAGTTACAAAGTATTGGCAGTAATTATGAAATTAGCCTATGATCTTACAGTCGATGCACTATACATCCGTTGGACAGAAGCCAAAATTGCCGAAAGTGATGAAGTTGACGGTGTGATTTTGGACTATGACGAGCATGGGAATGTGATCGGTGTTGAAGTTTTAAACGCATCACAGAAAATAACAGGACTGACTCCTAAGCGTGAACTAATCGTAAATTCATCGGTTGGTCGATAAACACCTCTTTACTGATGGTTGCTACCAATAAGATGGGGTTTCAGTAGTGGAAAGAGAACTAAGACTCAATTAATTAGGAGCAAAGAAACCGTTGGCGCGATCGCATCCTAAATGGTATCTAAATGGTATCTAAATGGTATAAAGCTTTACTGCAATAGACATTCGCTGCTAAACTAACAAAAGACAAAACTTAACGATTAGCACCAGTACTGAATCGATGCCCCAAGAGACCATTGCAACTGTTTCGACTTCTGCACCTAATATGACCCCAGAAGAAGCCCTAATTGTTTACGAAGACATGGTACTGGGGCGTACTTTTGAGGATAAGTGCGCGGAAATGTATTATCGCGGAAGAATGTTCGGATTTGTGCATTTGTACAATGGTCAGGAAGCCGTAGCCAGTGGCGTGATCAAGGCAATGCGTCGCGATGACTATGTATGTAGCACTTACCGCGATCACGTTCACGCTCTCAGTGCAGGTGTCACCGCCAATGAAGTAATGGCGGAGCTTTTTGGTAAAGAGACAGGATGTAGTAAAGGGCGAGGCGGCTCGATGCACATCTTCTCGGCGAAGAATAACTTTTTAGGTGGTTATGCTTTCGTTTCTGAAGGTATCCCCGTTGCAGCAGGGGCAGCCTTTCAGTCCAAATATCGCCGCGAAGTGATGGGCGATCCTAAGGCTGATCAAGTCACTGCTTGTTTCTTTGGCGATGGTGCTAGTAATAATGGTCAATTTTTCGAGACGTTGAACATGGCGGCTTTATGGAAGTTGCCGATTATTTTTGTCATTGAAAATAATGATTGGGCGATCGGTATGAGACATGAGCGGGCTACTTCCGACGTGCGAATTCATAAGAAAGCAGAAGCTTTTGGAATGCCGGGGTTTGAGGTTGATGGAATGGATGTAGTTGAGGTGCGGAAGTATGCTCAAGAAGCGATTCGTCGCGCCCGTGCTGGTGAAGGTCCTACGGTTTTGGAATGTATGACCTATCGCTTTAGAGGTCACTCCCTCGCTGACCCCGATGAGCTACGCAGCAAGGAAGAAAAGGATAAATGGTTTGGGCGCGATCCGATTAAAATCTTTGCTAGTCTTGTGCTTGAGCATGGTTTGTTAGAAGAAAGCCAATTGAAGGCGATCGACAAGAAGATCCGCGATATCGTTGAGGAATGTGTGCGCTTTGCCGAAACTTCTCCTGAACCCGATCCTAAGGATCTATTCCGTTATCAATTTGCTGAAGACGAATAAAAAGAAGGGGTGCAAAGCACCCCTTCTTTTTATTCAAGTGAGTGGCGATCGCTATAACTTGCATCGTGACATTTGCGCTTTTTCCCAATTAACATCATTAGTAATCGCGTTAGTAAAATCACAACTAACTAAGGTTGCATTATGAAATGATGCCTGAGTGAGATCGGCATACTGAAACTTTGTGCCTAGGTTTGTCCGCGACGCATTAATTGCGAGACGAAATAAATAGAGACTACCAAAGATTTGCAGTGGCTCGATCGCTAAAAATGTCAGCAAAGCCATCAAGCTGTTGAACCTGATCGAGTTAGCGATCGCATTAAATGCACCAGACACTAGAGTTTTGGTAAAGGTTGAGCCGAAATATCCCGATCCAAAGGCGGTAATTAAGGAAATGGCGATCGCGATAAAAATTCCTTTACTATTCGCGATCGCAAAGCTACTCGTAAAGGTAATTGCAAAACCAACGGCAAACACCACGATCACCACAATGGCCACCCAATAGATCGTGTTTCGATTGACCAGTTCGGGGCTGAAAACAAAGGTAAACACAAAGGCGATCAGCAATATCATCGCAATCATAGTCGTCGCGGCAAACATGAATGCCATCACAAAGGATTTAAGATTGGCAATCGCAATTTGTCGTTGGCTTTTGCCAGTTCGCACATTGGCAAAATTAGCAGACTTTAGTTGAGAGCGATAAAAGTTGCAACCACGAAGGTCAGCGCCGCTAAAGTCAGCACCGACGAGATTTCTACCTTTAAAGGAGCGATCGCGCAAATCTTGGTTTGCAAAGTTCAGACTTTGACTCATAAGTATTTTTATTTTTTATGGCGCGGTTTCACCGCGCCATAAAAATACTGGTTCTGGTTGCATAGTTCTCAAATGGTAATTGATTTTAAGCCAATTCGCCTGAAGTTGGCTTAGAAACATGCGGCGATCCCCACCCTAGTTTTTCACGCAAAACCTTGAAAAATTCACCTTTTTGCAAACGGATAAACCTTGCAGGATATTGCGATCGCTCTACCTCAACCCGATAGTCAGGATATACATAGCAGCCCGCATTACCATCTACAACTAAGACCAGCCGATGACGATTGGCAGGAGTGACTACCGCTTTCTCGGTATTGGCAAATACCAATGCCCGCGAGGCCATCGAGTGAGCGCAAATGGGAATCAGTTGAAATACAGGAATTCCTGGCTCAATCACGGGGCCACCTGCGGAGAGGGCATAGGCGGTTGAGCCTGTGGGCGTAGAAATAATGACCCCATCCGCCGCAATATCTACGGGCATATGATGACCAATCTGCACCTCAAAATGACACATACTGGTCAAGGGTTCACGGTGCAAGACCATCTCATTAAGAGACAGAGCTTCCCATAATAAGCCTTTGCTGTCGTAGACGCGCACCGCCATCATCGATCGCTGCTCAACGACATACTGCCCCTCAACAATTTGGGCGATCGCTTCTTCCCAGTCTGTTAAATAGGTTTCCGTTAAGAAACCCATATGTCCTGTGTTTACATTTAGGACTGGCAGTGCTAAGGGAGCGATTTGGCGACAAGCCGACAATACAGTGCCATCGCCCCCCAAAGCCACCACAAACATAATGTCGCGATCGAATCCGATGGGTACTAAGCTTTCGATTGGGGTATGACAAACAGGGGCATCTGGCTTACCATAGCCCAAAATACCGCCATTGCCTGTCGCTAGAACCGTTTGGATATTGCGCTTTTCTAGCCACAACTTCATATCCAAAGCTACCTGCTCAGCGACAGGCTTTGCGTCGTTATAGACAATACCGACTTTTGGCACGCTCAATGACTACCTAGACTATTCAAAATTTTGTCCGTTTGGTAATTATAGCCCTTAGGTATTAGCTTTTAGCTTTTGATGATTTTAGAAATAAGAAAGCATAAAAAAAGAGGTGCGCTGCACCTCTTTTTTTATGCTAGTAATGGATCGAGTTTGCCTTGGCGATCCAGATCGTGAATGGCATCACAGCCCCCAACATGCTGATCATTAATAAAAATTTGAGGTACAGAGCGTTTACCATCAGAACCTCTAGCCACCATTTGCGATCGCGCTGATTCATCACCATCGATCGCATATTCGGTATACTTTACGCCTTTCTTGTCGAGCAAATATTTTGCTCTGATACAAAAGGGGCACATACGCCATGTATAGATTTCAACTTTTGCCATAATTGTAATTCTAGTGATTTAACTTCCAAAACTTTAACAAATCCTAACACCCAGACAACTCTAACTGAAAAAGGGTAGCGCTAAAGAAGATTAAGAATAGGCTGCGTAATACACCACCTATTCTTAATCTTCTTTAGGTTCGATCACGGGATGGCTGAGGTTCTGAGCTGGGCGTTGGGCTGGGAGAAGGTAAAGGAGTTGTTGTAGGCTGCGGCTCAGTCACAGTCGGAATCTTGGAAATTACTTCTTCAGGATGGCTGGGGGGAATCCCTTCCGTGACAATAATCTCCTCAATGACAGTTTTAACAATGGGAGCCGCCACAGTAGAACCAAAGGCATCGGAACCAACAGGTTCATCGACTACTGCCAACACCACATAGCGCGGCTCTTTTGATGGGAAAGTACCCACAAAACTAGTGATTTTGGTATTGGCATAACCGCCACCAGATGATGCTTTTTGGGCTGTACCCGTTTTACCTGCAATCCGATACCCTGGAATACGGGCGGATATACCTGTCCCTTTTTCTACTACACTGGTCATCATTTCAATTACTCTCTGGGCCGTAGCTGGTGAAATAACTTGGCGAGGAGTTGGTAACTTGGGCTGGTAGTACTCTTCTCCCTCTTCATTGATTAAGCCCTTGACCACATGGGGGGTGAGCAATTTACCGCCACTAGCGAGAATGCCATGCATTTGCACCATTTGGATCGGTGTTAGGGAAAATCCTTGACCAAAGGAAGCCGTTGCAGGCTCAATTACATATTCATTAAATTGCTCTTGGGGCTTGAGAGTACTCGGTGTTTCGGCGGGTAAGTCAACGCCCGAAATATCACCCAATCCAATCCGTTCTAGCCAACCATAATAAACCGATGGTTTCATTTTTTGGACGATATGTACCATGCCCACGTTGCTCGATCGCTCTAGGATTTGACTGATACTAAGGGGTCCAACTGCGCCAGCCTGTTCATAGTCAAAGTTTGCCACGGGCCAGCCGCCGATGGTTAAAGCTCCTTCATCATTAAATACAGTGTCAGGTTGAATTGCACCCGCTTCGAGGGCGATCGCCACGTTAATCGGCTTAAAGGTAGAACCTGGTTCATAAAGGTCAGAAACTGCCCAATTTTTAAACAATTTGACATCAGCTTCGTAATAGCGATTGGGGTCGTAGGTGGGTTCGGTAACGAGGGTCAACAAACCGCCGTCTCTGGCATCCATGACGATGACCGAGCCACGCTTCGCATTAAATTTGACCATTTGTTGCTTCAGGACTTGCCTTGCGGTGCGCTGAATCCTTGAGTCAATGGTCATTTGTAAACTAGTGCGATCGCTACGGATCATCCCCGCAGGTACACGATTGGGAATTAATTTACCATTGCCATCTTGAGCGACTGAAGGCGCTTGATCGGTGCGTTCTAATAGCTTTTCTTGGCTAAGCTCGATGCCCGCCTGACCGCGATGATCGACATTCACATAGCCTAGCAATTCGGCGGCAAGGTCTTGCTGAGGATAGAGGCGATGACGCTGCTGGATTAGTTCTAAGCCTTCAATCTGTAATGCGTAAACGCGATCGGCAGTTTCTTCCGATAGCCAATATTCGACTTGAATGGAGGTAGTGTCGCGACCGAGAATACTGGCTAACTTTTCTGGTGGTTTTCTCAGGATTGGCGCAAGTTTTGTGGCAATTTCCGTAGTCAGTTCTTCAAAATTTTTCTTTTTAGGGTCTTTGCCAGTCTGTTTATTATTCTTATCGAAAAGATGGGGATAGGCAAATAAGGTATAGACAGGGCGATCTAAGGCTAAAACCGTACCTTTGCGATCGGTAATTGTGCGCCGAGGGATAAAGGGGCGCAGCGTAAACATTTGCTGCTTACGCGCCTTGTCTAGCAAGTCGGGTGAAGCGATCACCTGCAAATAAACTAAGCGCACAATTAAGCCAACCATCGATAGCGCCAAAATGATCCAAATTAAGACAGTTCGGCGCTTGAATAGATTGATGGTGGCGAGGTCTTTGGGAAGAAAAGATGGAGTCATGAAAGTTCTTGACAAAGTTGGCGGAAGCGATCGCCGCGTTGCTCAAAATTGGCAAACTGGTCAAAGCTGGCACATGCAGGCGAGAATAGCACAGTTGGCAAAGGCTGACTAGGGTGATTATGGACACGGGTATGGGCAATATAGGCGGCTTGTTTGACAGCGCGTTCAAGGGTTTGCACAATTTCATAATTCTTAAATCCCTCATCCTTGAGCATTTCCGCAAATAAAGGCGCAGCTTCACCGATTAATAGAACCGCGATCGCCCTCTGGCGGATTTGCTCTAACCACGCACTAGCATCGCCTTGCTTGGGCTGTCCACCCGCAATTAATACCACAGGTGGTTTGACGGCTTTTAAGCCCACCGCCGCCGCATCATAATTGGTTGCTTTACTGTCATTAATGAAGGCAATTCCTTCATAAAAGCGAATATGTTCTAGGCGATGGGGGACACCTTGAAACTCAGAAACGGCGCGATCGATATGCTCTGGGGCAATTCCTGCCAATTGTGCCGCCGCAACGCACATTAATAAATTTTGGCGATTGTGACTCCCTAACAAATGCCAATGGGAGATCGGGAAAATCGGTTCACCGCGAAACTTCACCCAACTCTCATGAATGCAAGCTCCATCAGCGATCGCTTCTGTAACTTGATCGCTAATGCTCGTCCAGATTGCCTTCGGCCACATCGCTGCCCCAAAATCAAGCAAAAATGGATCGTTACCATTAAGGACAATATGAGCCGAGGGATCGATTAACTTTGCCTTGACATCTCGATAATTCTCAAGGGTATAGTGGCGATTGAGGTGATCGGGGGTAAAGGTTGTCCAGATGCCAATTTGGGGCTTAACGCTTTGAGTAGACTCAATCTGATAGCTACTGAGTTCGGCAATAATCCAATCGGGTTGCAGCTCATTTTTTAGTACTTGCAGCGCAATTTCGCAGGCGGGCAAACCGATATTGCCACAGGCGATCGCCTTTAGCCCCGCCGCCTCAAAAATAGCTGCGGTTAGGGATGTAACCGTAGTTTTACCATTGGTTCCTGTGATGCCAACCCAAGGAATATGCTTGAGATAGCGCCATGCCAACTCAATTTCACCAACGGTATCGATACCAAGCGATCGTGATTGTTCTACCTCAGGACGATCCCAAGGAACCCCCGGACTCACTGCCACCAAATCTATCGGCTGTTTCGCTTCCATCAGCTTGGCAAAGTCAGGAAAGGCTCCAAGCTCAACGGCAATACCCTCAGACTCCAAAGCGAGTTTACGCTGTTCTAGACTAGGACTAGCATTACTATCACTAACTATGACCTGCCAACCGTCAGCTTTAAGTAGCTTAGCAGCAGAAATTCCCGACTGTCCCAGTCCCAGTACATACGCTTGAGGCATTGCGATCGCTTGATATAGAGGTTTATTAAAAATTTAATCATAAACGATGCAGGATCAACAGCGACAAAGCATAGTTCTCATATAGCTCAAAAACCAAATAAAAGAAGGCGGCGCATCGCGCCGCCTTCTTTTATTTGGACATGCTTAGCCGGGGGGCCACTCAAGGGGACGACCACCTAAAACATGGATATGCAAATGGAAAACCGTCTGCCCTGCTTCTGCGCCATTGTTGGTGACTAGGCGAAACCCTGTTAAGCCTTCCTGTGTGGCAACTTTACTTGCCACAAGCAATAAGTGACCAAGTAAGGCTTGATCTTCAGTTGTTGCCTCGGAGAGCTTGGTGATTGGCTTTTTGGGAATCACCAAAAAATGTACGGGGGCTTGGGGATTAACATCACGGAAAGCCAATGCCAGATCATCTTCGTAAATGATGGTTGCAGGAATTTCCCGCTTGATGATTTTGCTAAAAATAGTTTCGCTCATTTTTTATCTCTAATCGACCTCTAAATAGTGGCTGATATTGTGTCGTAAAGCGACACAATATCCCAGAAATCTCAAACCCAAGAGCCTGTAAATACTAGTTGGGCAGGGCCCGTCATCAAAATGCGATCGCTTTCGGCTGACCAAGTAATTTTGAGATCGCCACCAGGCAGATTAACAGTACAGGTGCGATCGCATAGATCATTCAAAACACCTGCGACGACGGTGGCACAGGCTCCTGTTCCACAAGCCAGAGTTGCTCCTGCGCCGCGTTCCCATACGCGCATTTTTACATAGCCGCGATTAACGACTTCTACAAATTCGGTATTTGTGCGCTTAGGGAATACAGGATGATGTTCAAAGAGAACGCCAATTTCGGCTAAGGGAATGTTATCCACATGATCTACAAAGGTCATGCAGTGAGGATTCCCCATGCTCACGGTGGTAACATTCCAAGTTTTGCCGCCAACTTCGAGGGGGAAGTTCACTACTTTTTGATCGGGTTCACCTAAAGTGGTGGGAATCTCGGCAGCAGTCAAAAATGGTTTGCCCATATCCACAGTTACTTGTCCGTCCGCATCCATTTGTGGCACGATCAAGCCTGCACCTGTCTGAATAGGATATTTGCCTTCAATGGTAGGGATTCCCAAATCCTGCATGAATTTTGCTAAACATCGAATTCCATTACCGCACATTTCAGGTTCGGAACCATCGGAGTTATAGATTCGCATCCGATGTTCGCCATGATCAGCATTTAGCAAAAAGATTACGCCATCTGCGCCGATACCAAAATTGCGATCGCACCATTTTTCTGCCTGCTCTGGTGTGAGGATTGGTTCAGCGCTGTGGCGGTTATCAATCAATATAAAGTCATTACCTAATCCGTGATATTTACTAAATGCGATCGCCATGAGTTATTTCAATATATTTATCGGGTTATTTTATCAACAATTAGAGCGCTAATTGCTATGTATTCTTGTTCTGTTAGGGACTTGCGAGAAAATAAAATACCAATCCAGATTTTCCAGAATCCTTGGGGCGGCTTTGCCGCCCCAAGGATTCTGGTTTTATATTTGGTACTTTATTAAGTCGCAAGTCCCTTAGGGCAAATTCTGGAGCGATCGCTGGTTCGTGGATAGCTTTTGTCTCCAAGTAAGCCTGTGTCATTAACTTTTTCTCAAAGTTTTATTTGCAATTAGCTTTGAGGCTAACATAAAAAAAAAGATACTTAGCATCTCTTTTTTTATTGACTGATGTTAGGTGGAATGAAGATTGCCCTCACCCCCAGCACCCTCTCCCAGAAAGCAGAGGGGGAGCAAAACCCAGAAATTCTTGTTCCCCTCGCCCTTTGGGAGAGGGGCTAGGGGTGAGGGTCTTAGAAACTTCCACGTAACATCAGTTATTGAGTTGTGACAACTCCCGTTATTGAT
>DCSN01000155.1 GCA_002325645.1 Pseudanabaena sp. UBA1465 | reverse complement strand
GAAGCCCGCAATGATTATGGCGCTCATTTCCATGTGGTTAAACTTTTCGGCTGGTTAAAATACGCGCCAGCCTACGATCTCTTAATTGAGAGTTTGCACAATAAACAACCCCAGTACCAAAAGTCACGAGCCGCCGCCGCGATCGCTCTTGCCGAAATCGGTGATACGAGAGCAATTCCCGAACTAAAAGCTTGTTTGGAAGCCAAAATCTGGGACTTGAAATATGCGGCTCTGTTAGCATTAGAGAAGTTTGGTGATTTCACAGGCTATGAAGTACTAGCCAATGATAGTGATTTACTAATTCGCGAGAAAACAAAAACTTTACCAATTTGATGATGTGCCGCGCTATGCGCGGCACATCATCAGAAATTTAAATCTTTTATTATCAATTTAATCCAAATGTCTATCGATACTTATTTTCAACAACTTAAACATCCCAATCCCAATGTTCGCAATCAAGCAATGTGGGAAATTGCCGCTAATTATGATGCCGAAGTCATTACGAGATTGATGAATATTCTCGATGACGAAGATACAAACTATCGGCGATCGGCAGTAAAAACATTAGGCGAAATCGGTCATGAGGCTGTCTCACCTTTAGTTGACGCGATGCTGCATAGCGAAAATGTGACTGTGCGCGGCAGTGCCACCAAAGCGATCGCGCAAGTGGTAATTTGTCATCCTGACCAACCGCTATCAGATGAAGGTGTCGCAGGTTTAAAGGCAGCTTTGCAAGATCCCAATCCTGTGGTGAATATTGCGGCGGTAATGGCGATGGGAGAAATTGGCGAGCCTGTTTTGGATATCTTAATCGAGGCGTTAAGAGAAACAGATAATCCTGCCTTGGCTATTTCGCTAGTAAATGCGATCGCTTCGATTGGCGAAAGTCGCGGTATGGATGTTTTGCGTTGGATCATTGATAATGAGGCGACTGATTCTTATGTAAAAGAATCAGCAATCAGTGCCTTATCTAGATGTGAAATGACCGCTGGATTTAACCGATAATAGGCTTGACCATTTATTGATAATGAATTTAAAGAATAATATATTCTTTTATTCTCTTTTATTACTATTTTTACTACCGTTTAATTTTTTAAATTTAGGAGAACCCATGAATCAAGGTTTAGCAACACTTTTACGTGTAGGTACGCAAAAATCTCACTCAGCCGCCGAGAGTACCGATTTTATCAAATGCTTTTTAAAAGGCGTGGTTGATAAAACCTCCTATAGCAGACTAGTCGGTAATCTTTACTTTGTTTACAAAGCGATGGAAGAAGAGTTTGAAGTACATAAATCCGATCCCGTTCTTAGCAAGCTCTATTACCGCGAACTATGGCGCGAAAAGAGTCTAGAACTCGATATGTTGTTTTACTTCGGTTCCAATTGGCGCGAAGAGTTTAAGCCTACACCAGCCTGTGAAAAGTATCTTGCCCGAATTCGCGAGATTTCAGCTAACGATCCAGTTCTGCTAGTCGCTCACGCTTACACCCGTTATATGGGCGATCTCTCTGGTGGTCAAATCCTGAAAAAAATCGCTAAAGAGGCGATGGGCTTGCAGGATGATAAGGGTACTGCATTCTATGAATTCGGTGACATTCGCAACCACGGTGAATTCAAAAAGCGTTACCGTGAATCTCTGGACACTTTACCTGTGGATGCAGCAACTGCTGAACGCATTGTTGATGAAGCAAATGCCTCATTCCATCAAAACATGGAAATGTTCCGCGAACTAGAAGGTAACTGGTTTGTAGCATTGACCAAATTTGGTTGGAACTCTCTCCTTACCAAGATCAAGGGTGAACCGAAAGAAAATGCTTCTGCTCGCCGCGAAAAAAAGTCTAGCAGCTAAATTCAATAAAAAAGAAAGGGCGCTTTGTGCCCTTTCTTTTTTATTGAAATAATTGTCCACGACCCAGCCATATCTCTAGAAGCAAGATGGCGAAACCTAACATTTAGCTATCCCATATTTGCTAGAGACCATTCTTGATTAATTCTCTAAACAAGTTTTCCTTGACCATTGATTGGCGCAAAACTTCTAATAACAGTTCTTGAGTAGTCAGTAAGTCTAGTTGATCGACTTGTTTTTTATAAACTCTCAAACTGAATTCTTGCTCAATGCTTAGACCGATGGAAATGTTCATGGTTAATAATTAGATTATGAGTGATTACGTTCAAAGCTGAGAAAACTTGCGAGTGTTGACATTCAGCTTTGAATCGTCGGATGAAATGATGACTGTGTAGTTCTCAAACAAGCAGTTGGGGGTGAATTAAATCGTATCCTGCTGCTTTGATCTTCTGATTACTGACTTGCAAACTTTTACGCTGAAGACTCGATTTGGAGGCATCCCACTGTACTGGAGGCAGACCGTAAGCAGAACAGACCCGCCCTATCTGTTCTTTGACAGTGAGTTGGCTATCATCAACTAGATTGTAAATTCCCTCCAGACCATTTAACCGCGCAAATTCGATCGCACCGACGATATCATCACGGTGAATCCAATTAATAATGCGATCTCCTTTACCTGGAACCGTCATCCCAGCCATATCGCCAAACATATTAACTAGCTCTCGCTCAGGACCATAAATTCCACCGAGGCGCAGCACACAAACTTTTTGGTGATGATTAGCTGCTTGTAGGATGATTTGCTCTGCTTGATGTAGCACATGCCCCTTCCGATCTAGTGGGTCGATGTGAGCAGTCTCATCTACCCACGCCCCTTGCCTGTCACCATAGACAGAACAACTACTCAAGTAGATAATTTGCTTGACATTCGGAGCTTGGTCTAGAGCAACAACCAAATTTTTGGTCGTGTTTATGTAGGTATCTGCATAGGTCGATTCAGATGATTCTTGAGAACCCGTAGGAGCAACGCTCACTAACAGAGTATTTTGACCTTCGAGTAGTAACTGTAATGACGTGAGGTTATCCGCTTTCATCAAGACTACTTTGGAAACGATTTCCGAAATTGAAGCTACCCGTTCTCTACTGGTAGTCGTACCTGTCACATCATGACCCCGATCTTGCCAATAGTCAGCGACTGCGCTGCCGACATAGCCACAGCCAAGAATAGCCATATTCTCAAACAAGGGACGATTTTGAGTCTGCTGACGAATTAGTTTGGCAAGGAGATCCATGTCAAATGCCGAACTAGTTTCACCAGAAGAATTATTTTTGTCAATGGAGTCGTACATGTTTTTGGGTACTAGTTAATATCGAAGGTATTTGGAATCTCGTATCGACGAGCAGGCAGGAAATAGATGAGTAGAGCCGTGAGCATCCCTAAGTTAGACGATCAATCCGCAGTCTAGATTCAGCGCGAGTTTTACCCAAACTCGCTCTTTTTCGATTACGAGGCGTGAGTAAGAACAATCTCGATCGCTGAGGCAATCACCGCACCCAACAGACCAAAAGTGAGGTAATTTCCAGTTTTAGTATTTGAACCTAAGAGTCGATCTTTGTTGCTAGCTGAAAAGAACAGAGACCATGCTTGAGTTGTATCGATCTTCTGGAAGCGATTAAATTCGGCATTAAAAATTGGAGCTGTATTTTGACTCTGCATATAGGCACAAGAATTTTGAACTACTGTAATAAATCTTAATATAACACTAGCCCAATTTTAATGGTGGTTCGGTCGGAATGAGATCGGGATTAAAATGGCGATCCAGATATTACATCGAATTATGTTGAGCGCATCAAAGGTAAGCTAAGGGAGCTAAATGAATTTGACTTAGGTTACCTAGGGGTACGACAACGATTTGTGCATTTTAGGGACATAAGTCCGCAACCCAATCTCTGATAAGGCTTTGATAATCAATTGTTTAAAGTCTGTACCACGAAACTCAACCCATACGACGAGTTTGGCACAGTGATTTCGTATAAATCCAATAAAAAAGAAAGGGCGCTTTGTGCCCTTTCTTTTTTATTGGAATAATTGTCCACGACCCAGCCATGTCTCTAGAAGCAAGATGGCGAAACCTAACATTGCTAAGCGACCATTCCAAACTTCAGCGGAAAGAGTCATCCCCCATTCCCAACGTTCTTGTGGATAGAGCTTAGTGTCTTTTTGAGGCTGGATGGTTTCAGCAAAGAGAATAGGCTTATCGCTTAAAGCTTTAAGCACAATGTCGGCTAAAGCTTCGATAAAAGCTGGGTCAGTATCAGGAGCAGGTACTCGCGCAAAAGTCTCAATCCCAGCTTGTTCGGCAATTTCTCGGTATTCCATGTCAATTTCTTCGAGAGTTTCGATATGTTCAGACACAAAGCTAATTGGGACTACGACTAATTCTTTTACGCCTTGTTCTGCAAGTTCAGCGATCGCTGCTTCTGTATAGGGTTGCAACCATTCGACGGGACCGACACGACTTTGGTAGGCGAGTTTGTAAGGATTAGGACGATTTAGTTTTTGCATGATAAGCGCCGCGCAGGTTTCAATTTCCTTTTGATAGGGATCGCCTGCTTCTTCGATGTAGCTGACAGGTACTCCGTGAGCGCTGAAAAATATATAGGCTTCGCTAGGATTATTAACTCGGTCTAGTTTTGCCGCAATCAAATTTGCCATTGATTGTAAATAACCTGAATTGTCGTACCAAGAAGGTACAACTGTATATTTGATCTTTTGCAATTCTGGATCGATCTGCCAAATGCGCTCGATCAAGCTAAAACTGGAGCCTGTGGTGCTAATCGAAAATTGTGGATACAAAGGCAAAATTACTAATTCTTCAATCTTGTCTTTTTTTATTTGGGCGATCGCTTCCTCAGTAAAGGGATGCCAATAACGCATTCCAATATAGACATTGACGGCATGTCCATTTAGCTGAAGTTGCGATCGCAGGGCTTCGGCCTGAGCTTCGGTAATCTGACGTAGCGGTGAATAACCTCCAATCTTTTTGTAATTCCTCTGAGATTTTTTGAAGCGAAGGGTAGAAATGAGCCAAGCTAGGGGCGCTTGTAATAATGGAGAGGGTAGCCGAATAAGTTCTGGATCGGAAAATAAGTTATACAAAAATGGACGCACATCTTCTAATTTGTCTGGCCCACCGAGATTCAATAGTAAAATACCTAATCGATTCATATCATTCGCTATGTCATTGCTCTAAAATTTTGCCAGAGATGCCGAAAAGCATTCTGAATAGTGATACTTCAACAATACATTTATTTGGTAGAACAACAAACTAAATTATTGCCCTCCATTTCCATTATCAATCTGTTTGCATTGCAGCAATAATCGCCGTCGCTAAGGCTTGCGAATTAAATAAAACCCAATATTGCGCGGACAAAAGCCCACCTCATCAATATTTTAATCTAAACTAGAAGCATACAAAATCTTTATAGAACCTTAAAATCTTGAGTAATTCATTTCAAGCGAGAATGCTACTTTCTCACAATTTTGATGTCCCGTCCGACATTGTCCCAGCCATCAGTCGAGAAGAATTTGCAGAAGTATTTCGCATCGGTTTAGGCGATCGCCCATCTTGCCTGACTAGACTTGTCAATCATCCCCATTGGACTGTGGAAATTCTATTCGATTGCCATCAGTTTTCCCCTAATCAAATTGGTGAGTTTTGTGCTGAGGCTTTGGCAAATAAACGTATCAGTCAAGGCGCAGATCCTAAATCTCTACCCGAAATTTTAATCTTAGGCGGCATCAAAACTACTCCGCCTACCAGTGATTCGCCCGATGCTTTGCAGACTGGCGATTGGGGCGTGGATGTGGTGGAAACATTAGTAGGAGAAACTTTTTTAAAGGGAATTGCATGGGAGACAACGATCGCTTCCAAATCCCTTGATACGATTTTTAAAGTCGAACTAAAGGATATCCAATCTTCTTGCTGAGAGCGTAAATTTTGGTATAGGTTTATTAAGACTCTGAAGACTAGGTGCGCTCGACCTAATATGATTAAAAAATATATTGAGGATATTGAAGATATGTGGCTTAACGTAGCTATATATTGTTATTTATCGATTTTTTATTAACGACAGATTAAATCTATAACATCAGATTATAGATTCCATTTACAAACTATTTTAAACCCGAAATTTGTTGGCATACAAAGGAGAAACTTAATATGGTCAGTACTTTTATAAATTCAGTTGCGCCTAGATCGCCAAATACTCCCGAACGTCAGCAACAGTTTTATGAAGCCTACCAACCTTTCAAAGAAACTGCCCCTGTAGAATCCTATGCAGGTTCATCGGATACGGATCTTGATGTTGTAATTCGGGCAGTATATCGTCAGATATTTGGCAACGCTCATGTGATGGAGAGCGAACGCCAAACTATTGCTGAATCTCAGTTTAAGCGCGGTGACCTAAGTGTGCGCGAATTTGTGCGTCAATTAGCAAAATCGGATTTGTATCGCTCTCGCTTCTTTGATAGTTGCTATCGCTATCGGGCGATCGAGTTGAACTTTAAGCATCTGCTCGGACGTGCGCCTGACAATTTCGATGAAATGCGCTACCACAGCAGTGTTTTAGATCAAAAAGGTTTTGAAGCAGATATTGATACATATATCGATAGCGATGAGTATCAAACTGCTTTTGGTGAAGCGATCGTTCCCTATTACCGAGGTTTCAGCACTCAGAATGGACAATCAATGTTGGAATTTACCAATATGTTCCAATTGTTGCGGAGTGCCTCAAGTAGCGACAAGGATCTCGCCACTAATAACAAACCACAACTGACCAGAGCGATCGTGCAGAATTCGCCCTACGGCAAGCTCAAGCTCAGTGATGTTGAAGCCATTCTTGCGGAAGTCTTTAAGCCTAAAACATCGGGTATCGGTCAAGCTGAATCTTGGGCGACATCGGCAAACTATGCCGCCGAACAAGCCTTACGCCAAACTCTACTTGATCGAGATCTAATCATCGAAAGTCTACAAAAACAACTAGCGGATCTGCGACCATCGGCTTCAATCGGAGCTTCCTATATCAAAGATGTTTGGCAAACTACATCTGTCTCTGTTCAAGGCGATGCTTCTGACTCTTTATTGCAACAGTCAGATAAGCAGATTGAAAAGATAGCAATCTTACAAGCTCAGATTGCTGATGCACGGAGATATGCCGCGATCGGTGATGCACGCTTAAACAAATGGCGCAGTCGTGTTTTCAATGGTTGACGCTCAATGTTCAACAATGTAGAACTTGGTGTCTTTCAGTTCTATAATTCTAGTAAGTTATTAGTTCAATTTAAAATTCTTTAGGAAAATATTTATGTCAATTCCATTGTTAGAGTACAAACCCCTATCCCAAAATCAGCGCGTGGCTGGATTTGAAGTCGCAGGTGACGAGCAACCTCGGATTTATTCCACTGACAATTTGTTATCAGGTTTAGAGCTAGATCTCTTGATTGGCGCGGCCTATCGTCAAATTTGCAACGAACAGCAGATGCTGGAAAACCACCGTCAACTGTATTTAGAGTCTCAGTTGCGAGCAGGACAAATTACAGTTAGAGGATTCATTCGCGGATTGGTATTATCTGATTCCTTCAAACGACTGACCTTTGATAGTAATAATAACTATCGCTTTGCAGAGATTTGTATTCAGCGCCTTCTTGGTCGTAATGTCTATAGCGATCGCGAAAAGATGGCATGGTCGATCGTGATTGCTACTAAAGGACTCCCAGCTTTTGTTGATGAATTACTCAATAGCGAGGAATATCTCAGTAACTTTGGCGATAATATCGTTCCCTATCAACGTCGTCGCATCTTGCCACAGCACACTAAGGGAGAAGTCACCTTTGCTCACATGGCAAGGTACGGTACTGACTATCGCGATCGCTTACCGAAACAAGTCTTTAAAGGAATTAAAGGCGCAGCAAGATTGGATTATGTCCGTTGGGAATGGCAAAAGAACCCACCTGCAATTATCGGTAAAATTGGTGCAGCGTTTGTCTTTGCTGGCGTTGGCATTGTCGGATTTGTGGTACTGGGAGTATTTCTCGGATTGTAAATTCTTAATAAGTAGCTAAGGTAGCTTATAGAACTAACTTTAAGAGAAGTTAAAGAACAAAGTCAGAGAGAACGTTACTCGCTCAGACTTTGTTCTTTTAACTATTAGTTTTGTTTAATCTTCTTCTGCTTGGCGGTGAATTTGGGCGATCGCTATTTTTGCCAATACTTTAATAACTTGTTCCCGATCGTCAAGCAAATTCTGTAATGCTTCTAACGCAAGAGCATTGCCCATTTTACCGAGGGAATTAACTGCTGCTTTGCGTACATCCAAATCCACATCTTGCAGAGCCAAAATTAGATGCGTTAGCGCAGGTGGATAATTTACCTGTGCTAACGCCGTGGCAGCCTCAGCACGAATAATTGCCTCTGGATCGGTGAGTGCTGAGACTAAAAGATTGCAAGATTTTTCATCGGATTGCTCCTGAGCAACGTGACCGATCGCGCCAATTACAGCACAGCGAACATCTAGGGAAGCAGAATCTAAAGCTTTATACAAATAGTCCGCACCTTCAGAACCAATAAAGGCTAAAGCCCAAGCTGCATGACCTTTGATATCTTGCGATTTACTATCATCTCCTAAGATTTCCAACAAAGCTGGCACTGAGGCTTCACCAGTTTTGGCTAAAGCCCCTGCCGCCGAACTTCTGACTACGGTATCGGGATCGTTCAGAAAAGAATTTAATAAAGTTGGTACAGCGATCGGATCGCCAATAATAGTTAAGGTTTTTGCCGCAGCACGGCGCAGTACTACATTGGGATGATTCGCTAATGATTGCATCAAAAATGGAGTTGCGGCTTCGCCAATTTCTCCCAAAGTCTCAGCGAATCTCAGTCTAACCAGTCCACGCGGATCTCCCAATCCTTCTACTAATTGTTCTAAAATTTGGGAATCGCTATCATCAAAAGTACCAAAAGAAATTTGATCGTTTACTTTTTCGACCAGAAGATCGTTTACTGCTTGAATTTCGAGAATAGAGTTTTCCATTTTGTAGATATTCGGAGACATGTGATTTGTTGAGCTTTATCAATCTGCATTTGAGTTTGATTTTTGCTGACGTAAAGATTCAAGAGTTGCATCGATCTTAGCTAGATTTGGTTCTAAGTTCGCTAGAGCTTGAGATTTCATGATTTTTGCTCTTTGTGCCATTGCTAGAGTATCACTTACGATCCTTTCGCGATAGCTCTCTAGATCCTCAATCATTTCCGTAAGCTGGTCAGGAGTTGCGAGTTCAAGGGATTTAAGTTCAGGGACATCAAACATAATCTTTTTTAAATTATTTCAATAAAATTAAATACAAATCAAGTATAAATTACATGCAAAAAACAAAAAACTAAATATAATATAAAAGCCATGTATCTCAATCATTTCATCTTTAGTTTTTAAAGCCTAGCTCCTTAACTTAAATTAGATAAATATAACACGAGCCAGTGTTTCAACTAAACTTGTTGATCGAATCTTGTCCGAAAATTGCCATATTTAATCCAATATGGCTTAAGTTTATGATGTGGGGTATGCAGACTTGCTTTTGAGCGATAGAGAATGACTTGGCGGCGATCTCCAATCCAAACTTTATCGACCGCATCAACAGCAATAACCGTTCCACCCAATGTCGTAACGCATTCGGCAAATCTTTCTACGGCACTATAATCCACAGTTTCAAAGACATATAAATTGCCAGAACAAATTAGATGACGGCTGCGAATCCAGCACTGCATTTTTTTCTCTGCTTCTGGGGGCAGCATTTTGGCTCCAAATTTAGCGTCAATAGAAGCTAAAAAATTCGATCTTGTTTCAAGATATTCAGAAGATATTTGGCACTTCATGGGCGAAACTTTCTCTTTTTTCAAATTTAAGAGGGCCTGCTGTAGAACCCCAAACTTGTTGATGTGTATTCATGTCTAAGCCCTTATCAAGACTTAGCCATGTTGTTTCCGTAATCTCGACATAGCTGTCTAGATAGGTTTGACAACCATTTTTTTCTATTAAACATTCGGTTCCTTCCACACCACCAATAAAGCGATCGCCTTTGCGTTTAAATACCATTGAGCAGTTATATCGGCGTTCAATATCCTTTGGAGTGATGGTATTCAGAATACTAAGATCGCGTCCAGAGCCAGCAAAGAACATCGCATTTTTGAGGCTAAAATTCTCGATATAAATGCGATCGCCTTGATCGATCAAACGATGGACACCCTGACGATAGGGACTCCAAAGATCATAATCGTAGACTTGTTCGGAATAGAGTCCAATTCCATTGAAAAAAACAAAGGGTAATGGACGGAAAAACACATGAATATGAGCGTAATCTTTAGGACTTGACGAGGCTTGCTGATAATTACTAAAATCCCCTGACATCCAATGCGCTAGGGTAATTAAATCATTGTCTTCAGAGCTTTCCATTCGATTAATCTTTAGCTGTTTGACGAATCTCAGATGAAAAAGAAGCCATGACTACGCCAGTGCCAGCACTGGTTTTGATCAAAGAAACGCGACAACGCACGTTAGGATTAACAAACCAGATTTTTTCTTCGGCGGCGGCGCGATCGTAGGGAGTTGTTAATACAAAAGTGCCATCATCGGTGAAGTGATATTTACCGATCGCTGCCATTTCTTCCGCATATCCGCGATCGCGTAACAAACTTCCTTGGTTAGGATTTTCAGGATCGGGAATGGGAATCAGCACACAAGTACCTTTGACGGCTTCGCTATCTTCCCAGTCAGATTGACCTTCCCAACTCATCCGAAATGGAGAAACTGCTAATTTGGGATCAATGTTATAGGATTCACAAAGTGCGATCGCCTCTGGATCATCTTCAGCAATTGCCAAAATCTCTATTTCCGACTGCACCGCCTCAAAATGACTAAAAGCTAGGTGATGAGCGCTACGTTGCGATCGCCAATTCCCTATTGATTTTTCAACAAACTCCTGAATATCCATTAATCTTTTAGAATTGATTGTTACTCGAAACGTTTTTGAATTCCTTCGCGAACAACTTCTCCATTAGGCGAGGTTGTTCGCGAAGGTCAGGCAAAAAACTAAATTACTTCAGTAATGCTAACAATTCTGCCTGAAGTGCGGTTAATTCGTTGGATTTGGGGAGTCATCTTGCTTGCAGAAACAATGTACTCAGATGTGCTGATACGGCGTTTGGTATCAAACTTGGAACCAGAAACCAAGATTTTGAAACGCTTTTCAGTCCCAGAACCATTTACAGTTGCGGTAGAAGCCTTGATCGTATTGGTACTATTAGTTGCAACAGCAAATACGAGCTGTGAATTTTGAACAGCACTGTCAACCTGTGCAGCACCGCGATCGAGGGCAAACATGCGATTGTAACCAATCTGCTTAGCATTGGCGGCGCTATCCTTGCCACGATAGAAAGGAACAGTGTTTTCGCCAAAGGCGGTTTGGTACTCATCGCTATCGATGTACGAATCAATTTCTGCGTCATAGCCTTCGGCTACGCAACGAACGATATGCTCAGAAACTTCACGCTGATCTTGAGGAGCGCGACCGAGCAAGTGCAGAAAGTTCAATTCCACAAAGCGATAGGGCGCACAGGAAGCGAAGTAGCGATCGCGGTAAAAGTCGGATTTGGCAACAAGTCTCACAAATTCGCGAACAGAAATTTCACCGTTGGTAAGCTTCGATTCTGCGGAAATCAGGCGCTCGCTCTCCATCACGTGGGGATTGCCCAAAACCAGTTTGTAAACCGCACGAATGGTAGTATCGATTGTCATAATGACTATTCTCCAAAGTTGTTAAAAGGTTTAAATGAATGAATGAGGCGAATAAAATTGATTAAATCCGAATAAATCAGTTCGTGGGATACCAACAACTAAGCCACTTTAATGCTTAGGATCTTGCCAGAAGAACGGCTAATCGATTGGATTTTAGAGGTCATCCTATTTGCGGGAACGATGAACTCGGTAGTAGTGCCAGGAGAATTATTGTCAAAATTCGCGCCAGAAACTAAAATTTTGAAACGCTTCTCAGTGCCAGACCCAATTACAGTTGCTGTCGATGCAGAGATCTTACTAGAACTGTTAGTTGCCAATGCATACACTAGTTGGGATGCTTTTACCGAACTGTCAACTTGAGATGCACCGCGATCGAGAGCAAACATGTGGTTATAACCAACCTGTTTAGGATTGGCGGCACTATCCTTACCGCGATAGCAAGGAACTGTGTTTTCGCCAAAGGCAGTCTCATACTCCTCACTATCGATGTAAGAATCGATCTCAGCGTCATAGCCTTCAGCTACACATCGGACGATATGCTCGGAAACTTCGCGTTGATCTTGAGGAGCGCGTCCGAGCAAATGTAAAAAGTTCAATTCCACAAAGCGGTAAGGAGCGCAAGAAGAGAAGTAGCGATCGCGGTAAAAATCTGACTTGGCAACAATTCTCACAAATTCGCGAACAGAAATTTCACCGTTGGTAAGCTTCGATTCGGCGGCAATCAGACGCTCACTCTCCATCACATGGGGATTACCTAGAACTTGCTTGTAAACTGCACGAATGACGGCATCCACATCATCCACACTATTAGCAAAGGTCGTATTCATTACATCTGTCATAATAATTATCTCCGAATTTATAGAATTTATGGAGTTTATAGAATTTATAATTTATAGAATTTATTTACGCTTCTCTATTATTTCTATTGGTTGATTTTGTTAGAGAAGTAAGCAAAAGCGCTATTTATTGATTAACAAATAGATGAAATCCAACAAAACAAACATTAGAAAAAACATTTTGAGGGATATGTCAGGGACAAACACCCTCAACGATAGCTACTCAACGATAAATATCGGATTACACAACTGTGACGCTGGCAATTACGCCACCTTGAGCGTGAATCCTTTGAAATTGAGCTGAAAGCTGTTCAAAGGGAACCAAGTACACCTTGTTGCTACGACGGAATTGTGAAACCTTGTTAACGTTTTTGGCACGATAACCCGTAACTTCAATCCGATAAACATTGCTTGAACCCAAAGTTCCCAAAGGAGTCCGACGCAAAGGGGCATCGGTAGGATTACGGAATGTCGCACCAGAACCTGAAGAAGGAATAACCGCAGTTGCTGTGGGATTAATTACTAGAGAATTCAGCTTAGGTCTGTTGCCAGACAAATCGCCCTTCAAGCTGCTGCTAGAAGCTCCGCGCACCAATTGAAAAGTATGCGTAAACTGAACCATGCTTGTGCAAGCTTCGGTCTTGTAGCCACGAATGTAGGGAACGAAGTTCTCGCCAAAGGTGTTTTGGTATTCGTCACTGTCGATATAGGTATCGATATCAGCTTCAAAGCCCTTGGTATCAAGAGTCGTGCTATGTCCGCGCATTTCTTCTAAATCTAATGGTGGGCGACCTAATAGATGGCGGAAGTTGAGTTCGATCGCACGGTAACGAGCGCAGCTTGTAAAGAATCGAGAGCAGTAAAGATCGGACTTAGCCACCGCCCTGACAAACTCACGGACGCTTAGTTCACCACGTTTGAACTGAGATTCGGCAACAGTTAGTCGTTCGCTCTCCATGACATAAGCATTGCCAAGAACTTGGCGATAAACTGCACGAATAATAGTTTCGGAATCTTCCTGAGATTGTCCCGACATCCACTCAACAGGTGGAGTTTCATCAAACAGGCTTACGCCCAATCGCGAAGCTGGTCCAAAAGCCATTACAAAATATCTCCTGAGTTAACGAAAGGATTTAATAAAAATGATTTTATAGAATCGTGTTGTCTTGCCAACTTTACTTTAGACGCTAGAAAACGCTCTTATTTTCGAGCTAGTGAGTAAATTCTCTTACAAGTTTGTACCTTTAATCATCAAGATTTGTAAATCTACATAAATCCTGCACAATTCAAAAATCTAATTTTTAAATCAGATTTTAGTCGGGTGGCGCTCTAAGTCAAACAAAAAACCATGAATATATTCTTCAGTCCACTCAGAGCCATAGAATCGAGTAAACATCCCTCTCGCTGGATCTTTTTCGGCGCGATAGCGCAAGTAACGTAGTTGGGCTGCCTCGATCGCTTCTAGTTGTTCGGGATCGGTTACAGGGATGGCGCGATCGCAAAAATCTAGATATGCTTGCAAATAATCTTTAAAAGCAGCAAACACATGGGTTTCCACCACTTCATTTTCCTGTGGTCTAGTCCAGAGAAAAGCTGGTGAAAAGAACTGACTTGCCTCTTCTGGGAAATCACCACCCCAAGGTAAATGGGGTTGATAGGATTCAAAAATTGGCAAGATTGGCTGTGTATATTTCGCCTGATATTCAGGGAGATCGCGAAATAGGGGCTGCATATCTAAAGCAATTAAATGCCCACCAGGCAAAGTGACTAAATCTGCACCAAAAAAAGGTAAATCATAATTTAGTCGCGGAAAAATCACAAAGTTTAACACTTGCAATGACGCTCCGCCCTGCACATGCGCCGCCCGAATTTGGCGTAACTTCGTTGATTGATAAGCGTAACTTGTAGTTACAACTTCGTTCTCATGTTTACCTTTGCCAACGATCGCCGATTTTGACTCGAATCCTGCGGGGATTGGGTAGGGCTGCAAATCGGGTAAGCGCTCCTTTAAATAGGCGATCGCATGATCTAAAAATGGTTGGTAGAGTGTCAACTTAAGAACTTACTCCTGTCGCTAGTGGCATCGCATCTTCAAACAAAAATCCATATAGGAACTTTTCCGACCATTCATGTCCAAAATAGCTACTGAACAAACCAGAAGCAGGATCGCGATCGGCGCTGTATTGATCGTAATCCTTTTGCGCCTTGACAATGCGCTGAATGTCCGATTGGTCATAGAGCGGAGTCGCATTAGCAAGCATTTGCCAGTACAAATTCAAATAATCTTGAAACGCTTCAAATACGCGAGTTTTTACAGTTTCAGGATCGGTCTTAGCAAACAGTAAATATTTCGAGAAATACTGATTAGCATCGTAAAACTTCATTTCCAGATTTTGCGATAGTTCTGGATATTTATCGTGTAGAGCTTTGAGGGGATGGATATACTTTTCTAAATAAGCCGCATCTTGAAACAATGGCTGAAAGTCCATCACAATCAAGTTTTTGACCTGCCCAAAGGATAGAAAGTCAATTCCTAATAAAGGCAAGTCATACTCATGACTGGGATAAATGACGCTATTAAAAATTTGAGCGCTTGCCCCTGCATCAATATATGTATAGCGAATTTTGCGAAGCTCTGGAGACTGATAGCACCAGCTATTAATTGTGGCTGGGTTGCGACCACGCTCGCTTGTACAAGACTCCAAACCTGTTGGTATCGATCGCTTTTGTAGCTGAAATCGCTCTTGTAGCGATCGTTCTAGATGTTCTAAAAAAGGTTTGTACATGATTTTTTAAGCAAAAATAAAGAGCAAATCTCAATAAAAAAAAGTAATTAAAAAGTAATTAATAGAGGAATTTTTAAAATGAATCTGAAGTACAGATTTTCTGATGAAGCAAAGCCTTTTGCTATAAAAAGCATTTATCGCGCCTTGTTATGACTGATTTTATTATAAGTCCGTAACTTTAATCATCAAGATTTGTGAACGTGCATATATTTTGCACAATCCTTATACCCCAAAAAAATCAGCCATTCTACTGCCCCTCTATATTATTCAAGCAAATTTGCGTCACTGAAATAACGTCGCTCGGAGCAGTAGGTCATCAAATACACGCCGTTCATCATCCGAATTGTACTAACCCGCACCCGAAAATCATCGGTAATAAACCAGCAGCGCTCTTGTCCTTGGTTATTGTCATAGTCAGTATCGATCGTCAAAATGCCATCATCACCAAACCAATAGCGACTAATTACAGGAATTTTTTCGACATAACCTTGATTGCGTAGCAGCTTACCCGATCGCCCTGTTTCGTCATCGGGTACATCGACTAAAATGGCAGCCTGATCTGGATTCGGTTCCTGTCCGCCTTCTTCATGGGCTTGCCACATAAAGCTCGCACCACCAGAGGCGATCGCCTCAGCCAGATATCCCGCACCACCTTGAGCTTCACAAATATTTTGAACTTTGGGATCATCGCGGGTCAGCACTTTAACATGAATTTTTGATTCTCCCGACTCATCTTTGACAGTATCAAAATGATGTACGGTACGATGAATAAACCAAATTCCCTCGCTCTTACGAAAGAAATCCATCATTGTCATTGGTGGCACTAACATTTATATAATTATCCTTTTTAATATCAATCTAAAAATTCCAAAAGTTGATGACGCGATCGCAGCTTGCGACATCAGTTACCTAGTTAGATTTTGACACCTTAAATAATACAAAATATGAAAATCCAAAATAAAGCCCAAGAAATTTTAGAAGCGATTAAGTCAGGTAAATCCTTGGCTATGCAGGATCTCTATCACTGCAATTTAAGTGGCTGTGATTTGAGTGGGGCAAATTTTCATCAAGCAATTTTGGTGCGGGCGAACCTCAACCGAGCCAACTTAAGTAACGCGGATTTAAGTGAAGTGGATTTGCGTAGTGGTGATTTGGGCGCAGCAATTTTGCAACGAACTAATTTACAAGGTGCTTGTTTATATCGTGTCAATCTCTGCGGAGCCAACTTGTCCGAGGCGAATTTGCAAGATACCAAACTACAGGGAGCAATGTACGACAGTCAGACAATGTTCCCTGAAAATTTTGCCTATAAGTCATCGGGAGCCGTGGGACCAAACGCAAATTTAAATGGCGCACCGTTTAATACGGCTAACTTGAAAAATGCCGATTTGCAGAGCGTCAATTTTTTAGGTGCATATTTGGGTGGGGCAGACCTCTCAGGTGCAAATTTGACGGGAGCGCGGCTAGTCCAAGCTGATTTACGCAAAGGCTTTTTGGTGGGGACTTGTTTACGCAATGCGCGGCTAAATGGCGCGAACTTGGCGGGAGTGGATTTACGGACGGCGGACTTGACTGACGCGGATTTTGAGCAGTTTGAGAGTATTGCGGGTGCTGATTTTAGTTATGTGGTGGGTTTGACAGACGAAATGCGATCGCGTCTACTCAGGCATCCGCAGCAAGATCTAGAAACCCTGAATCCTTTAACCCTCAAGACTACCTTAGCAAGTTTATCTCATCGCTTTGGGCGATTCACCGTAAATAACTAAAATTGGCTCTGGTATTGACATAGCAAGTAGTCTTTATCCTCGAATTACAATGATTTCTCGACCTGCTGGACTAATTACATTCTCAGTAGTCGTGCGATCGCTTAGCGGCGGCAAACCAGAACGGCGATCGAATATCACCAACCAACCTGTATCCAAACTCAATCCCGATAAATATTTATCCAACTGCTGTAATCCTTCCTTAATCGGATCAGGATTCTTATCGCGCCATACCTTCAACTCCATTGCCAAAATCACTGTGCCATAGCGCAAACAAATATCCATTCGCCCCGAACCAATGGCATATTCCCTTTCCAATGTGCCACCACCATTAACCACCCGATGCAGAAATGCCATCAATACTATGTGGGGTGCAATCTCTGGATAGGGTGTACTTCCAAATAATGGTTCTCCATGCTGCCGCCAGAACAAGATAAACGAATCTAGCAGTGCTTGAGCATTGAGATTACCATCCTGATCTAGCCATGTTGGTGCTATTGAAGTTAAAGACGCGATCGTAATTGATGCTATACTTCAAACGGGTACAATATGAGTATTTTTGAAAGATTGAAATTTGAGAGTAAGAAGGGAATCAAGTTCAGACTTATACTGAATATGAGGTTGAGCTAAGCAATCGGAAATGGCTGAACAAAAAAGGGGAAAATCAGAATAATATTTGGCGTACAAACATTTCTTTTTGACGAATTTCCAAAGACGCTCAATCAGGTTCAAATTAGGAGAGTAAGAAGGCAAATAAAGTAATTCGATATGCAAGGTCGCAGCTAAAGCGATAACGATCTGACACTTTTGATAACGAGCATTATCTAAAACTAAGGTGATAGGAATCATTAAGCCTAAAGCTGTACCCCTGTTAAGGTGTAAAAATATCGAACGTAGATTGGTCGTTTCAGCCTTCAAAAATCCATTTTCTTGAACTTTTGACATGATGTTTTACAGATCTATATCGCTGGGATCACGCAAGCTCCTTAGTCACCTTAACAGGGGTAGCCTAAAGCTGCCAATTTGTACAACAGTTCACAGACTTGCGTACCCGTAATATAGGTGTCATTGGTTACGGTAATCACTTCATGGGTAACAGCATTTAAAGCCGCCAAGACATTGAAACGTTTACGTCCAGAAGGTGTGCGTACAAAGACTCGTTCAAAACACCAAATTAAGCCTAAAAAAGCACCCATGACAAAGTGTGCTGAATCGACAAAGAAAACAGCGCGTTTACCTGCCTTTGCTTCTTCAAGTCTTGGCTCTAACTTTTTTTGTTTATATTCCTCCTGTGCTTCGACATCAACTTTGGCTGGAACCGCACCGACTTTTACACAACGCATTCCCATCGATTTCATAAATGTTCGGGTTTGGGTGGGACTACGTTTGATACCTGTCAAGGCGGCGATTTCCTCAATTGCTTGGGAAATTGTGGCGGGTGGATGCTCACGAAAATGCGTCTCTATCGTGGTTCGATGTGCAACTAGCTCACTCTTGGGTTTCCTGAAGTTGATTTCTTTGAGTTTTTCTATACCACCTTGCTTATAAGCTCGAAAATATTTTCGCAATGTATTCTCACTAATACCTGCTAATTCACAGATTTGCCAGTGAGGTAAGTTTTGACTTTTTAGCCACAGCACTTCCATTTTTTGCTGCACACGCGGATGCGGATGGTGAAATCTTTCATGTTTTAGCTTCGCTTTTTCACTTTCTGTAAATGCGATTTGCAACATATTCGGTATCTTAATTTCTTTACTTTAGCTCTTAGATTTTACTTCAATTATCCGCACTCTTAAGCCGTGTAAAGTATAGTACTTTAGGAATAACTTCTCGATAAATTGGATTAGCAATTTGAATACCACCTCTGCTATCCCGATTGCATAATCCTAAATCTAAAACATATCTCAAATCATCTTCTGGAGTATTAACTAACTCTTGACCTGACAAAATTGGTTCAACAATTATCCTCACCCTATCTTCTCTTAATCTTTCAGCTAAGCTATCTAAATGTGTATCTTGCCTCTTAATTAAAATCTCCTTAGCTTGCTCTATTAAATCAACATTGATCTCAATAGCTGGATCTTTAGCAATATATTCAACAATTTCCTTAGCGATCGCATTGACCAACCAAGGTTGACCCTGTGTCAAATGAAAGGCTAAATTAACCGCTTCGGAGGTAAAGACCTGTCCTGTTGCATCTGTATGTTGCTGATAAAGCCTATTAACATCCTCCAAAGTAAAGTTACTCAAAGTAAAAGATTGAACTTTGATATTAAATGGACTAGAAGATTGCAGGCGATCGCTACCTCCTGATGCATATTTATAATCCCGCACATCTCTCATCCCAATCAAGGCAAGTGACTGAGGAAATCCCTTAGGACGATTAGGATAACCAGAACGAAACTGTCTTAGGACCGAAATTAAAGTTTCGTCACTCAAAGCATCAATTTCATCTACAAAAATAATTAGAGGCAAAGCTGATGCCATTGACCAAGCTTGTAAGACCGTTTGTAAGTCAAGTTGACTAACACCTGTTTCCTGTTGAATTTGTGAGGGATTAGGTAATGGCAACTGCAAGAAACGTACCTGATTCCACCAACTATTTAAAATACTATTCTGTGCTAATTGGGGATTATGGGGAAATGCTGCACCTACTTCAACCGATAACATCACTGCAACATATTGACCACTCTCAGTCAATTCTTTTGCGAGGTTGATCATTGCCGTTGTTTTACCCGTCTGCCGGGGCGCATGAATTACAAAGTAATTCTCCTGAGCGATCAACTTCTCTAGCTCAGGCAAACGCTCGCTTGCCGGCAACATGTAGTGAATGTCAGCCTTACAAGGACCAGCAGTATTAAACCATTTTTGCATAACGACAGCTAACTAACGGGCAGAGATACCCCCTCAATATAACGCAACGCAAGCAAACTCCTGAAACCTTGAAAACACATTACCAGCACTAAGCATAAATACTCATTCACATAAATTTAATGACAAATAATTAATGATTATTTGCTCTAAGATATTCCTAAGACAAGTTGGACTTTCGATCTTGAAAATCATTGTTTTTTTCACATCTTCTAACTACACTTGATACTGCTATGTCGATTCCAGAGCCAATTTTAGTTGTTTACAGTGAACCGCCCAACGCGATCGCCAATACAGATTTACGTCAAGCAAGGGTTGATGAGTTTTTAGCATCAAGGTCTTTGCAACCCAAAAGTCGTAAGGCGTATCAAGCGGATTTGCGGACATTTATGGATTGGTGCGATCTGGCTTGGGTCGATGTGAGTCGGCGCAAAGTGACACAGTTTAAAACTTTTTTGCTGAAGGAGCGTGAGTTGGCGTTGAGTTCGGTGAATCGGGTGCTGCGGACTCTGAAATCATTTTATCGTTGGATGCTGCTCTCAGAATATGTAGTTGCCGATCCGACGATTGGCATTCAGCAGGAGCGATTGCCCGATCCTGTGGCTAAGGATTTGGAGGATGAGGAGGTGTTGCGAATTTATGAGGCGATTTCGTTAGGTAAGGTGGTGTTGCGCGATCGGGCTTTGTTTTCGGTTTTGTTGCATGGGTTGCGGGCGGAGGAGGTCTGTCGTTTGAATTTTGAGGATTATGTGAATGGGGAATTGGTGATTAAGGAGGCGAAGTGGGATAGTAAGGGAGAAGTGCCTTTGACGAAGTTAGGTATTCAGGATTTGGATGCTTATTTGGATTGGCGGAGAGAGCAGGAAGGAGAGTTATTGGCTGATAGTGCTTTGTTTGTGTCTTGCTCTAATCGTAGTCAGGGGAAGCGGTTGACCTATTGGGGAATTCGACATGTGATGGATGATTTGGCGGAGAAGACGGGAATTGATTTGCATTCGCATCGGGGCAGACATACGTTCGCGACGAATTTGATTGTGAAGTATGAATTAGATCCTTCTTTGGCGATGGAGTTGACAAGACATCGGGATGTGAGAAGTTTTAGGCGTTATACAAATCGCAAGAATAAGATTGCGGCGAAACGGGCTTTTTTGAAGGCGGCAGAAAAGTTGGAATAACTGATGGTGATGATTATTGCTAAAGCCCGATCGCCTTATGCCACGTAAACAAACGTTGCAATTTTTCCCAGTATTCAACAACTTGCTAGAGATGAGATTTCGGACGTACCTCGTATTCACGTCCATGTGTAAGTTCTAAAAAAAGAATTACATAGAGAAAGCGCTGTCGCTAAAAGTCTGTGAAGATTTGAGATGCAAAAATGAACAAAGAAAATTGCCAAATGTCACTGTTTCAAAATAGCAAATGTTATGTAATTGTGAGTTTCAAGCGCTCAATCAAAAAGATAGCATCTAGGCTCAAAGACCATTATGCTTGCGAAATTCTCGAATGCAATCGAGATGCAGTATCATTCTTGCCTTCAAAAGCTGGAACAATTCAGCAAATGCTGGCAAGTGGAAAAATACAAGACTGCACTGGACAAAATTTAAAGATATAAATCATTGCAATTGAACCAAGCTTACCCACCTATTGAGCCTTACTTTATTGGCTGGGGCTTGTTTCTTCAGCAGGTTTGGCTTCTTTGGGCTTTTTCTCAAATACTTGAATATTTGGCTCAAGCAAAACAAATCCTGTCGCAGTAGCTTCACCCATCTTGCCAGCGATCGCCGCTACCCACTGTGGATAATTAGCCTGTGCATCTTCCAACTTCTTAAATACTTTGGGTTTCACCGTAACGCTAAAGATTTGACCATCACAATCTAAGTCAAAGGACTTCCAACCGTTTTTATCAACGGACACGTCAACAGGAAGTTCGCTAATTTTGATGGTTAATTCCAATTTTCCTTGTATTGCCATATTTTTACTGTATACCTAATGATTCGTGTGTATTCATAACACATTTGATTGCTAGCATACGCTACCAGTGATTAAATCTCAAATTTGAAGAAACCTTAGCGATTTCAATTAGGTTATTTCTGTCCTAAAATATGACTAAATGTATTCCAGAGAAATGTAAAAAGTGTGCGATGCTTTCGGCGGCTCAGGCTCAAGAACTTCACGGCAGTAATGGCGATCGCTGTTGGAATCCTGCGGTTTGCTATAGTCGCCGATCCTATGCCCGTCATCGCGATCGCCGTAATCTGATTCGCTCACGTCAACGCGGTGATTCCGATGAAAATTTAGTTGTAAATACTGATGAATTTGCGTCAGTTTTTTGGGCGGTGTTAGTTGTTTATCGACAATCGGGAACTGATACACCGATTCATGCGATCGCTGTTCAGGTTTGGAAAGGTCAAGAAAAGTTTGCGGCGGTTCCACCAATCCATTGTGCGGGAATGGTTGCGACACAAGTGCATACTTATGTGCAGAAAGTATTGGTTTTGCTGGAGTCAAGTTATGGGATTAAGAAATTTGCTAGCCAAGAACGTCTCGATCCTTGGCTTTGTCCTTTGCGTCCTTGCCCTTGTCATTCAAATTAATTTTCGGTATGACAATGAAAGTTAAACAGCTTGAGTTGGATTTATGGGATATCCTTTCGACTGCGAGACAGACTCCTGAAGATGCAAATTTTCTAATGGTGTTTAAACTTTTAGATTTGACACTGGTTGATCTTGATACAAGATCTCAGTTACGAATAGCAGGAGAAGCGGTATGTCAGATTGCGGATTTGTTTTGCGATCGCTCCAATTTTTTATTTGAGGAGTTACATTCTCGTGCGGTAAAGGGTGATCCGATCATGGCTGATGATGCTTTTGATCGTTATGTTCGTCAGTCGATGGTGGTTGATTTTGACCAGTTTATTGAGCCTTTGAAAAGTTTACCTAGGAATATTCCTGAACAAACGAAACATGGTAATTCGATAGTTGGCGCAATTGATAAGGAGGTTTTGATTCAAGCTTTAGAGCAGGAAAGTTTGCTTAGTGTGGAGGAGGAATTTGAACGGGCGATTAGTACGGCTCATGCTGAAGATGTTTCGGCTTGGGTTGAGGCGATCGCGCATTGCATTGCTAATAATTCTTCTCCTATACGTTTAATGGATTTGCAAAAGGCTGTACAACTGCCAATCATCGAAACTTGGTTGGGGTTACTTTTGGGTGATTTCAACCTTGAGCAACGGGGAGAATTTTATGACTCAAGTAGGATTTGGATTACGGGTAGTTGATGAAGTGGTTTAAGAAACGGCTAGTACTTTCCCAATTCAGTAGATAACGTTCAATAGTCTCAAGAGCATAAGCTTCAGGGAGTAGAGGTTGAAACTTGCTAAAGCGATAAAGAGGGAGTTGAGAAAGAATATTGGAGCGATGTTCTTCGCTCTGCCAGTCAAAATCCGATCTCAATCTATCTAGAGCCGAACGCAATAACTGCACGCTCACCTCAGAGCCTTCAATGCCAATTTTGAAGTTATCAGCAATGACTTTCCATTCAGGGCGGAGATCGGCAAGGAGATACTTGATGGTGTAATTAATTTGTCCACCTGCAAATGTCCACCATGTGACGCGATCTCCGTCATCGATCGCCGCGAAAGATTGCTGACTGAGTAGTACACCGAGATCTTCACGTTTTTCTGTGAGGGCATAACGAGATTGAGCGTCGATGTAGGGATAATCGATGTCGGTAGTGAGGATCTCGTAAATTTTTTGACAGAGTTCATAGCTGAGGATTTGCGGTGAAAAACTATTCCAGTTTGGCTTTTTACCTTTTGGTGAGAGGATTACGCGAATTGAGCGTTCTTTGTGATCGATCGCTTCAACTAGCCAAGATTTACCACCTAATAGGAAAGAACTCATGCTCGGTACTAATTTATCAGCAAAGTCTTGTTCAAGAGAGCCAACGGTATAACCAGTGGCAGTTTTGACTTTGTAGAGAACGGGGCTACTGAATACGGCATAGAGTTCCATAAAGTTTTTGCGCCCAAAGATCTTTTCGGCACGTTCACCGATGGATAGCAAGCCACCCGATTGAAAAAAATAACTTTCCTTAATGCCATGCTGAATCAAGATTTGATATTCTGTCTCCGCGATGCCCTGAAAATCAGGAATGAGCGATAATTGCTGCCAAGCAAGTTCGGGACTAATTGCGCCAAATTGCAAGGTGAGCGCTAGTAATTGATGGACTAAAACTGTCCATGTGCGGTTATGACACTGGACTGACTCTACCCAGCCCGATCGCGCTAATTCGACAATGGCGATCGCTTGTAAAACTGTCTCAATATTTTCACAATAAAAGGTGGTATTAGCTGCCTTACCTGCGCGTCTGCCTGTTCGTCCTAATCTTTGCAAAAATGATGACACAGTACTAGGAGCATTGGCTTGCAAAACATAATCGAGATCGCCAATATCAATTCCTAATTCGAGGGTACTGGTGCAGAGAATGCAAGCATTAGTTCCCTTTTGAAAGTTTTCTTCGGCAGTTTCGCGTTCAGTGCGAGAGACAGAACTATGATGCACAAATACATCTGTGCCGCGATCGCGCATTCGTTCCGCGACATCTTCCGCAAGCGCTCGACTTTGACAAAAGAATAGGCTTTTATTACCTTGTGCTTTGCGACTAGCTTCACGGGCGATCGCGCCGATCTCATCACGCTGTAGGATAGCAATTTCGCGCTTAGCAGGAATTTTTGGTGGATCAATCACGATTCTTTGACGCTGTGATGAGCCTTGCATCCAGTTGAGAATTTGCTCTGGATTGCCCACAGTGGCGCTCAGTCCAACTCGCTGCACATCACGCTTTTGATTAGTAGGTAAATCTTGATTTGCGGCGGTAATTAGACGCTCTAGCACAGAAAGTAAATGTGTCCCGCGATCGCTACCTGCAAGGGCATGGATTTCATCAATAATTACAGCACGAAGATCGCCAAATAGTCTCGCATGGGGGACTTTTGCTGATAGCAGCATCACTTCGAGAGATTCGGGAGTGGTGAGTAGAACTTCGGCAGGTTCTTTGAGAAAGGCTTGCTTATCTTTGCCTTTAATATCGCCATGCCATACAAAACTACGCAAACCAACCATTTCGGTATAGGTAGCAAAGCGATCGCATTGATTATTGAGCAGAGCTTTAATCGGCGCGATATAGAGTATTCCTACGCCTTGTGGTTCATGCTCGATCAGATTTGCTAATAGAGGAAATATAGCGGCTTCAGTTTTGCCGCCTGCGGTAGGAGCAAGCACGATCGTATTTTCACCATCAAGGATTGCTTGACCTGCGAGTTCTTGGACTGGACGCAAGGATGACCAACCGAGGCGATCAGCGATCGCCTGTTGTAATCGGGGCGGAAATCTGGCAAAAGTGGAATGCATGATTAAAATTCAACAACGGCGTAAACTTCATTTTCTTCTGGTTCAGGATCGTAATAGGGCAAGCCTGATTTGATGCGGAGTTCATCGTCATTGAGGGTATCTACGGGCAAAGATAATGCGCTCATTGGATCGAAGTCAGGGTTATCGATAACCAAATCCAGAAGATTCACATATTGCCGTAAGAATTGACGTGGCACTACGCCCACATCGCCTTTAAAGCCTTTAGTTACTTCTGCAATCAGGCGATCGATAAATTCAAGGGTGATTTTTCGTTCCAAATGAATGCGATCGCCAGCGTTAAAAAGTTCACGCAGTCTCAGGGCTACTTCCTTTAAACGAATGGCATCAAATGGGGTGAGTTCCAATTGGGGCTGACGCGGACTGCTAAAGCCGCTATAAGTTTCAAACTTGATGCGATCATGAAGCGGAGTTAGCCCCGCAATGCCGCGCTTCGTATCAAAAAAGTCGGGCGTACCTGTAAAAATCCATAGCAACCCATGAAAGCGATCGGCGGCATCACAGATTTGTCTAATGCCATTTAGAGATTTACCGCGCACATCTTGACGCATTCGCAAAATTGTTTCCGCTTCGTCAATGACGATCGCCCAGCCCTTGTAACCTGCCGCCTTGACGATCTGCAAAATGCCAAGTAAATAATCGAGGGCTTCACGGCTGCCAATATCACCTTTAATCCCTGCAATTTTTTTGGCACTGGCGGCGACATTTTCACTACCCGATAGCCAAGAAATTAGAGCGCTGGCTTCAGCAAAGTTGCCCTGTTGCTTGAGGGTAAAGATGGTTCGCAATACTCGCGTCATGTCTTCAGGAACTTGTCCCCCTGTCATTGAGGCAAGTTCTTCATCGAGGCGATCGCGGACTGCATCATCAAAATTAGGATCGTTTTCATCCTTGCCCCCTGCGATCAGCATATCTTCAACTCTCGCAATCCAGCGATCGAGAATATCGCCTAGCGCCCCCCTTGGGCATACATTTGTACCAAGCTCCTGTACGGCTTTGCGATAGACATCATCAAATTTATGGAAATGCAAATCATTATCGGAAACAACAATAAAACTAGTGGCAAAACCACGATCGCGGGCTTCGAGAGTTGCAAGGCGAGACATAAAGGTTTTACCGCAACCATAACCGCCTCGCAAAAATTTAAACACGCCTTCACCATCAGCAGCAAGTTCGAGTTGGCGTTGGATTTCCTTACGCGATCGCTCAATGCCGACTGCAAAGGCTTCTAGCCCCCGTTCTGGAACAACTCCTGATCGCAGTTTTTCAAAAACATGTTCGGTATCCTTAGCACTCAAATTCATAGCTGTTTACTGACGTTACATCAAAGATTATAAGACCCTCACCCCTCTCCCAAAAAGGGAGAGGGGAACAAGAAATTATTCTAAAGTACCAGATTTTAAGCTGATTTCAAATTGCAATTGTGAGCGATAGAAACAAATATCAAACTCCATGAAAAAGTTAACTTGCCCTAAAATGAGCGGCACATTTGTAGCTTGTGTCCAAGCAAATACCAGTCGCACGGGTTCAAACCCTTCCAAGACAGCCTCAACAAGAACAACACGAGCTTCATACTGGGCTAAATTTCCTGTTAAGTTTAGAGCAGTCGTTTGTCTTTCCCATTCGTATCCAAGCTCAATTCCTATCGAATATGGAAGTACATTTACACTCGCTCCAGTATCGAGTAACCCTGATACTGAAACTGAATTTTGCTCATGCACGAGAGTGAAAGGGAGAATAGGACGGAATGCAGCTTCACCTAATGCAGCATCACTAGATATAAATGGATATCGTTTACGCATGATCTTTAGCCTTGGAATCTTGCAGCACTTTTAACATTGTATCTGCTGCATCAAAAGCATCATAGGGAGACCACACTGGATAGGATTGGTCAGGTTTAATTAGATTCGTTTCTTGTTGGGCTAATTCTGTAATTAAAATCTGCACAATATGGAACTTATCTAAACGACTAAGCCCTTTTAATGTTGATATTAGTTCTGTTGCAACCATAAAAAGCACTCCAACTCACTCAGGTTTACGTTTTTATTATAGCTATAGTCCCTACATTACAGCGCTTTGCGCTCAAACCCAAATCAAGAAGTGAGTAGCGGTGCGAAGCGCCGCCACAAGTTATTTACGAATATACCGCTTACCAGAGGCGACATTTTCAGCTTGGACAGTAAAGGGAACTTTAGCAGTAAATTCTTCAAGCTTGAGAGAAAAACTTCGCGCTTTGCGTGATGAGCCAAGCATTTGCACAAGTTCAGTTTCCACGATCGCCCCATGTTTTTCTAGATGCTCGAATACCTTAATGATCGCAGGATCATCAAAGTTATCTTGCCAGCGATCGCTAATAGCGATTGACTCTGGAATCGGATCGAGAATTAGCTCTGGAATGGGATCTTGAATTTGTAGTTGTGATTTAGCACGCTTAGTTTTAACGGTTGATCGCTTAGTGACAGTGAGGACAGGAATTACCCGCTCCTGTAAACTATTACCTCCATGAGCAAAGGAAGCATTACTCAGTTTAGTTCTACCCTTAAAAATGGCAGTGTCAGCGCGAAATAGTAGATAGCCCTCTTGACCTTCATAATTTAGCGATCGCAAAGGCACGGATACACAATCATCCTCGCGGCGGTAATCATCGAGACGCACATAGCGGCGGGTGGCGGTGGCATATTCTACTTCCTTTACAGTGTGATCAAGGAGCATGAAGCCATGATCGGCGGTGAGAATACAGGTATGAATACCAATCTTTTGGAGGTTATGGATCGCGGCTTTCAGTTGTTGTATCCAAGTGGCAAAAGTAACCAGCCCCACATTCGCTTCACCCGCATCATCAATTTCGCGACTATGGATTACGAGCAAAGCGGCATTTTTAGCTTGACTTTCTAAAGTCTCACTCGTTGATTGGGCGACCTGTTGCAGCGAGAGACTAGATAACGAATGTCGATCGCGACTAGTACTAAAAGTGCGATCGCCGATCGCCCGCGCCCGACTATCAGGATCTTTGACCGTATATTCTCCCGCCTTAATCCCTTTACTAAAATCTTTACCATCGGGTAAGCGGATTTTGCCATCACTCGACACAGGGGCGATCGCATTCATTCCCATTGCTGTAATCGTTGGTAGTTCGGCATAGCAACCGATTAAGTCAGTCTGGAAATCCTCTTGATTGAATTTGTTCTTTAGTTCCATTGCCATTTCATAGCGAAAGGCATCAACTAAGAAAATAGCAACGCGATCGCCACCTTGATCAGCTTGCTCTGTTTTATTTATCAATGGCAGACAGTAACGCTCAAAGATATGGCGCTGTTGTAATTCTTCTTCGGGTAAGAAACCAACGCGATCGCAAAGTTTCGCAAAGTCTCGCGCCAAATCATCTGCCCAATCACGATAAAGCTGGCGCAAAAAATGTGTCACTTTCTCCATTGACGCATATTGTGGCAGGTTACTATTTGTGGTTATTTGCAAGCGTAGTTGTTCAAAGCCGCGATGGTAAGAATCGACAATCCAAGCCTTTTGGGTATAGAGATCAAGTGCCTCGCGTAAAGTTGCCACTTCATCTAAGACATGATTGTGTTGCGTAATTACCTGTCCAAACTGTGCGGCTCTTAATACCCAAAACCAAAGTCGGCGTTTTTGAGAATCGTGGAGAATCCAAAGAGAAGGTTCTTTCAGTCGCGATCGCCCCCAGATGATCGCTTGTTGCCAATTTTGATTAAGTAGGGCTTGAATAGAGGCATTGAGCATCACTCGATCTTCAGTGGCGAAGGTGTCGATTTTGCCGAGATCATGGGGCGTGATTTGATCGAGTTCCGCTTTGATTTTGGCTTCGACTTCTTCAGCGATCGCCATGTAACGCAGGGGATGGCGATCGCGTAGATGGTTAATTAGATTTTGACATTGTGCTTGTAAGGGTTTTGGGAGCGATCGCAGGGGTTGTAATTCTAGTAAATAGGGCAATCGCGTCAGGTCGTTGGCATATTCTACACACATCAACCAACCGACAAAGGCAGATTCTAAATGATCGATATTGACAGCAACATTTTTTTCAAAGAAAAATTGTAAAAAGTCGGTATCCATGCCTGTATGGATATGAAGATATTCGGTGAGAATATTTAACTCTGATGCGCTATGGATTTTGGTGCGGAGATTGCTATTGTGATCGATCAAACCGTCGAGAATCTGTTGATGATCTAATTCTGCTAAATGATTACGGATATTACCAGTTTTAGAATTATGTCGATTTAATTGTTGATCTAGCCAAGTTTCGGCTCCTGCGAGGGTGAGGTCGGTCGTTTTCAGGAAATCAGCGATCGCATCAGGGGCAACTTTACCCGTGACTGCTTCACGCACAAGGGTAGGCAGGGCTTTTTCGTAGCGTTTACCTGCTCGATAGAGTTCTAATAATGGAGTTTGCTTAACAGTTTGGGTGTTGTGGTTTGGTAAATGGATTAATAGCTGATCAGGATCAAGTCCATTGCCATAGTTTTCTAGTTGCAGCAATAATTCCAGATAGCTACCCCGAAACCCCACCACAGGGAAATCAAAATCACCTGTTTGATGACGAGTGATCAGGCGATCGACAAATTCGGTATAGCGACTATCGGCATCGAGCCAAAGGACTATGCCTTGACGGCGGATGCTTTCTTTAATGTCGTTTTCAAGGTAACTGGCGATCGCGGACATAGAAAATGAGAAATATTTTTGCTTTGTGCGAAAATGATCGTAACAGTTTATTCATGTTTATCCAACTTATCAAGAAGATTACAGCCATGAGTGTCCAAGAAATCGAATCTGCAATCAAACTTTTATCCCAGAAAGAGTTAGCAAGCCTAACTTCATGGCTGACAGATTATCATGAGCAAAAATGGGATCAGGAAATTGCTGATGATTTAGATAACGGAAAGTTAGATCAGCTTTTAGACGAAGTTGATGCAGAGTATGAAGCTGGTATGGTCACGGCTTTATGAATCACCTAACTCTACCTAGATTTTGGAAGCTTTATGATCGGCTCCCTAAAGAAATTCAGCTATTAGCTGACAAAAATTATGAATTACTCAAACGTAATCCTCTGCATCCTTCACTGCATTTCAAGAAAATAGGTGGTCGTAAACATTTATGGTCTGTGAGGATTAATGATAACTATCGAGCGTTAGGTGTTGAAAAAACTGAGGGGATTGTCTGGTTTTGGATTGGCGATCATAGCGAATATGAGCAAATATTAAATAGCTAAAGCAAAATTTCTATAGGTAGGGGCATAGCATTCCTGCCAATATCTAGGCATTTTACAACCATTTTTAAACAGGAATGCTTTGCCCTCTTTGATGTTGACAGGAGAATCACGCATAAAGAGGGTAGAGCATTTGCAAATGGAGATTGGGGCGAGGAGTTGCGAGATTGGGGCGCAAATGCTCTACCCCTACGGCACGGTTTCTTCTTCCAATTCAAACACCATTTGATCTTCTTCTTTGTTCTTTTTGCGTTCCCTGCGTTTTTGTTCCTTTTGTCGCAAGTCTAAAACTAGCTCAGGATTGCCTTTGATAAATTCACCGCGTAGAGATTGAGAATCGGGTTCGGCAATGTGAAAATCAGGGGCTATTTCATCTTGTAAACGCAGTTCCCACTCGTAGGCTTTGGCGGGGTGATATTTCCAGAAGACGCTGTGGGCGACGGCTAGAGATGGGTCTTTTTGGCATTTTTCATCGACTCGTTGCGGGAAATAGCGGGCGGCGAGGTGTGACCAGTCATAGTCTTTTTTGTTTTGGGCGGTGCTGAGTTCTGACCACCATGTTTTGGGCTTTGTCCATTGGGGTTCGAGCAATGTCCAGAGGGCGGCGCTATTGATCATTACGCCATCATCGAGATCCATTTTGAAGGTTGCATCGACTTCACGAGGTGGATCGCTGGATTTGGTGGGTGGTGCGCCACGTTCGGCGATCGCTTGGACTTTGTTGATCAGGTCTTGCAGTTCTTCTTGGAGTTTGCATAGTTCGCTATAGCGTTTTTCGGCTGTGCCGATCGCTTTACTGTCACCTTGGCTACGCGCTGCTTTGAGGTCGTTGATTTCACCGAGGAGGTGGTTTTGGTCGGGGAGGAGGTGGTCAGCGAGGAGGGTTTGCAGGGTGTTGTCTGTCCATTGGTGAATGGGGATGATGGCGACAAAGTTCTTTTTGGTGGATGAGATGGGGAAGTAGATCGGGCGTTGGTCGTAGCGTTTGAGGTGGTCTTCTTTGAAGTAGTCTTGGCGTAACCATTCGCGGAGTGTTTTTTTTGTGATTTTGGAGCCATGTTCTGTCCATGCGTCACGGATGGGGGTGGCGGCGGGGTGGGTGAGGCGATCGCCGATTTCGGGGAGGTCTTGGCTATAGGCGGAGAGGTAGAGGATGTTTAGATTGCCCTCATCCCCCCTGCCCCCTTCTCCCAGAACGGGAGAAGGGGGAGTAAGAGAATTTGCTCCCCTCTCCCTCAATGGGAGAGGGGCTGGGGGTGAGGGTCTTCCAAACCGCTCCAACGCTAACCCCACAGCGTAGGAAATATGGTCTTGGGGAGTGGGGGGGTCGTAGGCGGGGATGTAGGGGGGGAGGGGTGCGCCTGCGGGACGGTCTACGGCGGTTTGCGCCCATGTTTGGGCGGTGCGCCAAGGGCTAGGACGGGGGCTAATAAATTCTACGGATGTCTCGCGTCCTGCTTCATGTTCGCTAAATGCTTTTTCAAGTTCTCTAAATATCTCGTCTGCGGATTCTATGGGGAAAAGTGGAAGACGTTTAATATCACTGACTTGAAAATTAACCGTAGGATTAAGGGAAGATAAAACATTTTTAGCATCTTCACTATTCATTAGACAACATAGATTCTGCTCTTCTGTTTTACTGCTTGGGAAAACTGATGATCCTGAGACATCAAAAACACTTCTAAAGCGATGTACTCTAGAGCTAAAAGAAGCCCCAATCGTTGAGTAAGCTACAGCTATTCTAAAAAATATACTTGAATCTTTTAACTGTAGGGCAGGATGTTTAATTCTATAAAAATCTTGGCAAACACCCAGTTCTAATCCGTAACGGCTCCAATTGATAACATCCTCAACTGAGTCAAACCACGCTCTACCTTTTGCACCTTTTACATATGGAAACCATTTTAGAGAAACTGGAGGAGATAATCGGATTTCTCCGTTAGTAGAAACAAACCAAGATTCAGATTGTTTGATTTCCCAACAACTGCGAAGAAATCGAGAGTTATTAGTTGTAGCGACTCCCTGCCACATCTCTACTTTTTCTCCTACTTTTGGAGTTTCGGCGTAGCGTTTAAGAAAGGAATCATCCCACCAGTAAATGAGAGGCTTTTCTTTGATGACATTAAAATTTTGCGTTTTGAACTCATATCTTCCTACTTGAGATAAAAGCCCTGCTATTTTTTTGCGAATCTCTTCTGCGGTTCTAACTCTTTCTTGAGGATCGGTAGGAGAAAGAGAAATAGATTGATTACTTGGTTGAGAATTCCTAAATATGCTCATTGTTACAGGATTGTCTTTCATCCCAGAGAAAGCGCCCCATGAAACATCTCCTATCAATCGCAAATCATTATGATCAATTAACCATTCTCGAAGTTCACTCGATTGAGAAATAAACATCCAATTTCGCATTGTGATCATTGCCGAAAAACCACCATCCTTCGCCAACTCCAAACCACGCTGCAAAAACGCCGCATAGAGATCCGCCTTCCCCTTGGGGTAATGCTTCGACAAATAACCAGCATCCGCCATCTTACTCGTCCCCTGATACGGCGGATTCCCAATCACCAGATCATACTGACCCTCCCGCACCATCCGCACAAACCTCACCCCCGCCGCCAACTGCTCACCCCACAACCGCACCCCCAGATCATCACTCTGCGATCGCTGCTGCAAAAACCTCTCCAACGCCTCCAACACCGTCACCTGCGCCTGCGCCTTATCAAAATCTAACCGCACCTGAGCAGGACGATAAGCCTCAAACAAACTACCCTGCTGCGGCTCTAGCAACACCTTCACCTGTGCTTCATAATCAGCGATCGCCTGTGTCACCGCCCCACCCACCTTCAGCAAACTACCCCACACATCCGCACCCTTCAGCGCCTCCACAATCTGCATCGTCAACTTTGGCGGAATCCCCGTCTCCAACCGCACCTCATCATAAAAATTCAACAACTCAGGATCATCTTTCGGCAAATTCGCCAAATTCAAATTCGCCGCCACCAGATTAATCTGCCTCGGCGCAGCATCCTTGCAAAGCCCCTTCGCCTTCAGCCACAACGCCGCCGCCGCCATCTGCACCGCCCGCGCATCAATATCAATCCCATAGAGATTATTCTCCAAGATGCTATTAGCGATCGCCGCATCCGTCCATTCCTCGCCCCGATGCCGAGATTCTTCTTGATAAAAAGCAAAGAGCAAGTCAAAAGCAATCACAAGGAAATGCCCCGACCCACAGGCAGGATCGATCAGTTTGATGTGGCGGAGGGAAAGATTGCCCCCTAAATCCCCCAATTCTTGGGGACTTTGATTATTCTTGTTCCCCCAGAATTGGGGGCTAGGGGGCTGATTTGTGGGCGGCTTCACCCAATACTTCCAACGCTGTTCTTGCTCATTGGCGATCGCCATCAACTCATCCAGCGCCACATCCCCCGCCTCGCGCCTTTGCCGCCAATCCTGTCGCCTTGATTCTAGATTTTCCAGAGTGCGATCGCTCACCGCCTCCGCAACCCAACCATTCAACCCACAAATATCGAGCCATTGATTATTCAAGCTATTTTGCAATAGCCACTCCACCATATAGCGCTCCGTAAACATTTGCGTCTTACTGGCGATCTCATGCGGCTCCACCTTACCGCCATCATTCATCTTTTGATCAATACCTTCCCGTTCAGGATCGTTCCAATATTGATAGATCCATCCCAAGGTCGTATCATCGCGCCAAGCATCCGCCTCAACCTTGTCTAGCTCCTCCACTAAATACCGCAAAGTCAAGGCAGGCATGGGAATAAGCTCAACATACCCATTCAACCCACCCCGCCCAAATAAACCCGACAAGTCGATCGCCAGTTCATCAAATACCAACCGCAACAACAACCCATAGCCCTGATCTTCCTCTTGCAAAAACTCTGGTGCATAGTCCCGAAATTCCTTAAAAGCGGCGCTCTGCCATCCCCCTGTCACCAATTTCGGCTTCAGCAATTCCATCGCCTCTAAATGCTTAATCACCGCCAACCGATTGAGCCAAGTCGCCGCCGCCAACTTTTCGAGATCCTGCCGATGGCGATCGCGCAATTCCTGCTTGAGTTTTGGCGATTGCTTGCCCTTATAAACCGCGAGATCCCCCTTTACCAGTTCTTCTAGATATTTCTCTAACCTCTCCCGCTTACAATAGCGCTCCTCATCTAGCTGCACCTGTTCCAGCTTTACACCCATCAAGTATTTGGACTCAACGGCGTTATGTAAATCAGTAATTAGGCGATCGCGCAAATTGCGAATTGTCTTGGAGAGTTGAGATTTAGCTGTAGGAGAGAGGTAGGTCATATACGACATATATGGCAATTAGCCATAAGTAAATTTATTCTTCGTCAATGCCTAGAGATCGCAGCTTAGCCCGTAAAGATTCCACTTGTTGCAGTGATTGCGATGCTCTTTCATCACTGGTGAGATAGCGATCGCCATTTTGATCAAACCAAGTCAAGACTTGACGCTGATAGGGGTCAGTCGGTAAAGTGCAACGCCCAATCCCTAAGCTAATTTCTGGCATCCAAAATGGGTTGCTGTTCTGTAATTGCTGTAATTGATAGTCACCATCAATCAATTGATATATTTCTAAGGACGAGTGACCATCACGCCGCCAAAATTCGGGATTATAAATCAGGTAATATTTCACCCCAAGATGGCGATAAATCTCTAACTTTTTGTCGTACTCATCGCCATAGGTATGAGACACCATTTCTATAGTCAAAATTGGCGCAATATTATTCTCTTCCCACATCACATAGCTTTTACGAGACTTGCCAGCCTTTCGCCGTTCCACGCCAACACTCAAAAATCCGTCAGGAACAATTGGCACTCTAGGGCTTGCGCCTGTAGTGTGATAAATCCCCATATCGACCCCAAAATACCAATCATGGCGATCTTTCCAGATATATTCCAATAGAAATAACAAGAGGTTTGGTAAATAGTTCTGGTCTTCGTTATCCACAGGGGTATCGTCTGAATCGGGTAATTCGTCACTACTGGGTAGATTATTAGATAAATATTGGCGATCGAGTTGCAGCATGGTTTGACTCTAAACTCTAAAAATATTCGCGCTACATAGCATTATAAAGCCAGTGGCTTTATATCAACCGAATCCGCACATTTTTCTTATTTTCCAACTGCTTTAATAAGCGATCGCGAAAGGTATCGACTAGGGCATTTACCTCTTCAGGATTGCGAAGTTCACGGTTGCGTAAATCCGTAAGCACATCAAGGGTAAGCACCTGCTCTTGAGTCTCTTCTGAAATCAAGCGATCAAGAGTCGCATTGGCTTCTATTTCCGCATGTTCTAGCTGACGTACCACCGAGTCGCGTAACTGGATCAGCGTCGGATAGAGAGAATCCTCCGTAGTTTTAATCTCCGCTTGTCGGATCGAACGGATCACATAGTCAGCCTTTTCTCCACTGAGTCGCGCAAAACCATATCTCGTCTTTACCCTTGCTGAGACTGCTTCTAGTTGGAGATATTGATCATCAAGCAAGTCGTGCCTTACTTCACGATAGCGCAAGGCGATCGCCTCAATACTAGGGGTTAAACTTGCCAGATCGCGCCAAGGGCGTTCCGCTTGCAGTTGTTCGCGTAGGGCGATCGCCATTGGTTCAAGATCTTCTAATTTATCCATCCCGCGCAACTGCTCCACACAATGCACATAGGTGTCATGGGCTTTTTTGACTTGAGCGATCGCCTCATTTGTCAGTTCGCTATTTTCGATGCCGAGGCGTTGCAGCCCGTCTTGCAAGATGTCTAGATTCTTTTTGACGGCTCTTACGGTATCTTCGATTTGGCGAGATTGACAGCAATCAAGGAGAGCTTTTTGCAATTTTTGCAGGCTATCAGGAATTTGGCGGCGATCGTCACGATTTTGATTAGCACGATTTTGATCATCGTGATCTGGTAAACGCAGAGGTAAACGGTTATATTTCCCCTCTAACTCTCGTAACAGAGAAGACTTATGGGGGAAATATTGAAATACAGCATCAGCGATCGCTTCTTTCTCACGGTCTAGCTCTACTTGCAAATAGTCTTTAAAGAATTTACAAATGGCAGTGCGATCGCGCACGGTGATATCACTTTCAGTAGCTAGTAAAATTTCCGCCTTTTTCAGATCGCGCTCTTTTTTAAATAAATCCTCCACACCCGCATCCGCGTATGAACTAATCATTTGCTGATTCTCAGTACGGATACGAATTTTATTCGCCCGTAGCAGTCCCAACAAGCAAGCCCGCACCAGATCGGAAGCGTAACCATAGGGCGCACTGCCAAATATGGCTAATAGACTATTGCCAGCCATGCCATTATTTTTGGCAATCTCGTTATAGATTAATGTGGGGATTTCACCGTTACAGGTGGGTACATATTTCCCTGCATCAAGGCTCAAAATCCCTAATTCCCTCTCCATAAACTTGGGCGATACACCTGAAAGTTGTTTTTTAAATAATTGTTCTAGTTCGCTAGGGGCGATCGCCATGTCCTGAAAATAGGTATAGACCTCTGGCAAAATACTCTCGGCGGTGCGCTGCAATAGGCTCGAAAAGCTAGAACCCTGCGCGTCCAGTTGCCGACCCCGAAAATAGAACGTTCCCCGCACAAAGGCATTAGCGATCGCTTCTTTAAGACTTGCCTCTAGGCGATCGGCTTCCGACTGTTCTTCGATCAAGAGGCGCTGTTTATTCGGTGATAATGCTGCAAATCTGCCTTGATATTTTTTAATCATTTGCCGCGATCGCACCTGTCTTCTCGCTAGTTCAGGAATATCGCTGATATTGCCCACGACCCATAACAGGCGATCGCGATAGGCTTCCTGTCCAGTCTGAGCAATCCAAATCGTGACATCTTCTTTGAGATCATCACGGATATAGCGCAAATCGACAATTGCAGTCGCCACATCATTAGGTGAGATCAAGCGCTCATCCTTGCGCTGACGTTCATCGCTAAAGTAAGCCTGCCAACGGAAAGAACGTCCTTTATATTTAGGATTTTCAGTGTCGCCGATCAACACCTTGAGTTTTTCCATCAAGATCGCGGTCATTTTTTCATCATTCACACCCTCGCTATCACGCTCTCTTTGCCATTCTTGCCCTGCGGAGCTTTGGAGTTTATAACCCAATTTCTCAGAGTAAGTAATATGCCCGCGATCGCGTAATTTATCAAGGGCAATCTGTACCTCTGGTTCATTGTTACCAGCACTGAGGCGATCGTAAAGACATTGACTGATAAATTTTGCCGTCGTGGGCTGTGTTTCTTGGATTAACTGTAATAAAGCGATCGCCTTCGCCACTTTTAGAGAAATTTCGTCACCGACAATTTCGAGATCGCCCAAGATCCGCGTCATCGTATTTTGCGTATCCACATCCAACGCCGTCTGCTGAATCTCGTAGATACCATCAATCGTGACTAAGGCTCCTAAGTCGCGATCGCCTAATCCCTGCGTCCGAAATAGCTCTCCTAACATTTGCAACAATCCACGCACCGCATAGTCATCCCCTTTGACACGGGTAGAAGTCAAGCGCAAGCTACTGGTAATCTGCATAAACAGATCGATATAGTTAGGCAAGAGGGGATAAACCTCTAGAAAATCCTCTTCCGAAATATTCTCACAGCCATAGGCATAGAGCTTTAAGTCAGAACGCTGCTGTTGAAACAAATTTCGCAACTCAGCTTCATGGGCAGGTGACTTTTGCAATAGCCGCTTATGCACAACATCGCGAATATTCGCAGGTGTCAGATGCACCCGAAATCTGGGCGGAAATCGATCCTTGAGCTTGCCAATATTACCTTGATCGATGCCATCCTCTAGTTGCTGCTGTCCCGTTGCCAACAGCCACACCCGTCCCTTCAGTTTTTGACCGAGATCCTCTACAAAAGATTGCAACTTCAGCATCCGATTGTCATTTTGATGGATATACTGACTGACTTCATCAATGGTAATAAATAGGGTTTTACTGGGAGCGCGACGATTGAGCATGGCGGCGATCGCCTTAGTCGTTTCATCCACTGCTGAACCTAGCCCTGTTTTACTCCCCGCCCGACTGTCGATCCAACTCATTGGCTCAATGTACTTTTCAGGCTCAAGGCGATGCAAAATCAGAGAGAAATCTTCTTCGGCTAATTCACTATTTTTGATCTGCTCCCAAGACTTACCGATTGTAGCGATCGCACATTCTAAAAAAGCATCCCAACGCCCATCGATCTCTAACTTCAGTTCATGCTCAGCGACATAATTACTAGTTTTGCAATAGCCCAACCTCTTTTGAATTTCGCGTTTAGCCACTTGGTGAATATCTTCATTTTCCCGTGCTAAAGAGCCAATATCAAATACCACCGCGATCGCCTCGATCCGCTTGGTTAACCTTTGCCAAGCCTCCTTAAATTCGGCGGACTTAGGCGAATCATCCCGCGACAATAAAGCATCAGCGAGTTTATGTCCATTTGGCATTTGGCGATCGTCTAGCGCCAGCCCTAATAACTTCGCAAAGCTAGATTTGCCCGAACCATAAAACCCCGAAATCCAAGCAGCAGGTAATGTAGCCCCTGACCGATTTGGCTGTTCTAAATCTTGGGCGATCGCCTTAAGTAAGCGCACAAACTGCTCATGAATTCCCTGATTGGTACGAGTATGGCGCGGATCATTTTCAGCATAGCCCCCCGTAATAATATATTCCGAAACCTCTTCCCATAATTTAGATGGCTCCTGTTCATGGAAATAAACCACAGGCGCAATGTCCCGCGTTACGTCCCTAGCAAAAATATCTTTAACAAGCATCGTGTTTTCTCCAAGTATTTATCAAAAGCGATAATTGCCCTCATCCCCCAACCCCTTCTCCCAAGTGGGGAGAAGGGGAGCAAGAGAAGTTATTGAGTTTTTCTTGTTCCTCTTCTCCCTTAATGGGAGAGGGGGCTAGGGGGTGAGGGTCAAGAATAAATGCGGGGACGATAATCGCGATCGGTGGTTTGTTCTCCCATAAATGATAGCGAACTTACATCTTGTCTGTCTCCTGGGTAGAGCAGCACGATCGGTAGATTGCTCGTCTTGCCATCAAGATGACGAAGTAATCCTGATGAACGAAAGAAAGGATACAAACCTCCTGCACGGCTTAATAGGATTAACTTTTTGTCAGGTGTAGCATCAGGCATAAACCCATTGATTTTCCTAATTATGTCCTGTGCAATCCCATCAGCCCCTTCAACTTCAGGAGTTAATTTTTCCTTGAGATAGTTCAAACCGCGATCGCTGGTCTTATCCGCTAATCTTTTTTCCATAGCAATTAATCGCTCTAAAGACTGCGGCGACTTACTTTTTAATCGATCAATAAATAATTGCAATAACGATATAGGTAGAACATTCCAACCCACGGCTTGTAATTCTTCTTGCATTTGTTTCAGCTTGCGGCGCATCTCAAATTCTCTGTCAGGAGGATAAACAGCGATCGCAAATTGATAGTTCCGCATGGTGCTAATTTTTGCCCCTCCTTCTGCCATTAGGTCAGTCTTGAGAGCAGATACCACGCGATCAATTACATTATTTGCCGAACTACGATTAGTCATTACCCCATATTCTCCCGATCTAATCGCAACGCCCAATCCTTAAGATCGGCACATTGCCACCCAAAGTCAATGAGTTCTCCCATGCGGCGAAAATCAAGATTTGGTAAACGTTGTAAACGAGTCTCTAGCAAACTCCCCGTCAAACCCACCGATCTCCAGTAAGGGTTATCGAGCAAAGTTCCCTCAAAAGTTAAAGCGCGTAAAAAATATAACCAATACTCCACAGCGCGATCGCTCACTTGGGGATATAGCAAATTGCGTTTACCCATCTTGTCCGAACATAGCCCCGCCGATGCTGCCGCCGCAATTAGCCCTGTTGCCATTCTGGCGATCGTTGCAGGTGACCAGTGATCTCTTCCCATGTTTTGGCTGACCCATCGTCCTACGATGTCGCGATCAATATTCGAGTCCGTAATATCTGCTCTTAAAATCCGCCGTTGTCCCAGATAATGATCTGTAAAGGCGCGATAGAGTGGATCGACGAGTTGTAAATGCCAATGACAGAGATTTCGTCTTGTTAATAAATCACGGGGCTGCCATTGCTGCAAAACCAATAGCGCCACGGGATAAGCATCATAGCGCTGCGAAAATTCCTTCAGTAGTAATTGCGTTCGTGCCATGCTCTTACTACCAAACCAGCGCTTCTCAAAAGCAATTTCAGAAAGTTGATTGATTTTGTCAGTTTTATTAGTAATGCGATCTCGATCAACATCCAAATTCAAGAGATTTGGATGGCAATTTTGCCAGTAGCTATAACTTTCTTCAATCGCCAAAGGAACTCGCATTAGCCTTGTGTGCAACGACCTAACCTCCGCGCCATAATTTGCAGATAAGTCCATAGATAAGTCCATATTTTTGCTCAAACTAACCATACTCCTAAGCAATTCGATAAAACGGCATTGAATAATTTTGATCAAACGGGACAAGCGCCGCAACTAGAAACAAGAGATTTTGCTGGTCAGAATCAGACCTTCTAATTTCGCGTCCCCCAGCCACAAGCTCATATTTACTCTCACCACAGCGATCGCTAATTTGCTTGGCGATCGCCTCACGATCAAAACCGTCTTCCCAAGCGAGCGGCAATTTCAGATTTTCACTCAGTCGTTTTCTTGCCGCAAGGCGATCGTGTAATTTCTCATCTAAGTCAAATCCCCAAAAGAAAATCGTTCGCAATTTATCAGGATTAGCCATTCTTTGCCTAGCCCGCCGATCCGTGGCGATCGCTGCCTGACGGGCAGACTCCCATCCTGCATATACCTTGGTGCGTGGCAATAATCGCGCTAGGAGATCGCCACCACCCAGATCATCAATTAAATCAGTGCGCCACCAACCTAACCGTGATGGCTCACAATTTGCTTCTCCTGCCCATGCGATCGTCATTTGCCAATCCAAGATCAGATCTAACAAATCTAGATCAACTGCAAGAACACTCATTCAAGTACCTTATCTTCCTTTTATTTTTTTGACAGTGGGCGGCGTTTCGCACTACTTACTCTAAGTATCTTATATTTATTTGATGCATCTATAAAATTAAAGTCATATATTGATATATGATGTCCTTGATTGTTTAGACATATCAACAAATGCAAAGCCGAATTGCCGTTCTCAGTAATGCTGGCGGAAGTGGTAAAACCACATTATCTGTGCATATTGCTTATGAAATGAGCCTTTACGGATTGTCAGTTGCCTTAATGGATCTCGATCCACAAGGCTCCTTAAGCCTATTTTGCGGTTTGCCACAACCCGAACCTGAACAAACCCTAGCATCAGTATTAAACAATGATTTTTCTGGACAATGGCCATTTGAAAAGTGTTGGACAGAAAACACTAATAAGGTAGATGTAGTCCAAGGAGGGATGATCTTAACAAGAGTCGCTGATGAGATGGTATTACATCGCCGAGGAGCCTATTTACTTGGCGATTGCCTAAAAGACCATCCCATTTCCCACGATCTAATTATCTTTGACTGCCCTGCAACCCTTGGACCTCTAACTTTATTAGCATTATCAGCTTGCACCCATGTTTTAGTTCCAGTCCAACTTGAGCCAAAGTCAATCCAAGGTTCCGCCAAATTAATTGAATGGGTATACCACAACAGCAAACAATTAAGGCTCGATCCCCAGCCACAGGTCATGGGATTTGTACCTAATCAATACGATGCCAGACGCGCAACCCACCGCCAAATATTAGAAGATCTCCCAACCCAACTTGACCAATTAGGGATTCACTGTTTCCCTCCTATCAGAGACTCGGCGGAGTTTATCAATGCCAGTGGGCAAGGTTTACCATTACATCTGTATCGCCATCAACATCCCGCCCAAGCTGACTTCAAAGAAGTTTCTGAACATGTTGTGCAATTAATCGGTAAGAAAGTGAAAAGGAAAAAATAATCATGGCAGCTCGTAAAGCCCCTAATATTGCTGACTACTTCTCAGGCGCAAAACAAACTCAACAATTGTCCAATGCCGAGGAAGAGATCGCTCAACTCAAAATCGAAATTGAGAAGTTAAGAGAATCTGGCTCAGAGGAAGTCGAAATTCAGCTATCAACATTAAAAGAACAACTGAAGTCTCAATCTGGAGTAGTAGATTTAGAAATCACCAAAATCATTCAGAACCCCGATCAACCCCGTCGTACTTTTCTGAATGAAAGTATTGGGGCAATGTCTCAGTCCTTAGCATCAGATGGTCAGCTTTCACCAATTATTGTCATTGCCCAAGAAGATGAGAGCTATTTACTTTTTGACGGTGAGCGTCGATGGCGTGCAGCGAGGGAGCTAGGATGGTCAACTATCAAAGCAGTAACGATGGATGCGCCGCAGGAGCTACACCGTAAGGCTTTATTAACATCATTGCATCGTGAAGACCTTAACCCTCTTGATAAGGCTGAAGCAATCATTAAAGAGATTTCGCTAAACGTGGGGTTAAAAGCCGATGACATCCCCAGAGTTTTATCTACGGTCATTCGGAGATTGAATAAGCAAAAGCGACTATCTGAAGTCATGGCTAATTTAGCATCTAATGACTCTAGCCAAACGGTGGAAGTAGATCCTAACTATGTCAATAAAACTGAACACAGTGTTTTAAGAATTCTACTAGAGTTACAACTCAATCCTGCTTCTGTTGATGCTAACTTGCTACCAATGTTGGGCTTAGCAGATGATCTTAAAGATGCGATTCGCAATCTGGGGCTAAAGGGAGTCCATGCGATCGCTTTGCAAAAACTTTCGGCGAAGAATCTAAATTTGTCACAAGCCAAGGCAAAACGACTAAGAGAGGATTTAACTAAAAAGGTTGTCCAAGAGAATTTGTCAGTTTTACAAACTCGCAAGCTGGTCAATGAGGCGGTCGCTAAGCATAGTCCTAGCCCAGAAAGTGCGGTAGACGCGAATAAACAGTTAGGTAAAATCAAGCAAAGTGTTGATCAAATTTCTTCAGATTTACTACGATCTGCCGATCCTACAAGTTTAAGAGATGTCTATGAGTTGCTAAAGCAAAAGATGACAGAAATTGAGTCTTTGATTTCATAGTTGTTTATTTTTGGTTGAATGGCGTTGGTCATATATTGATATATGACCAATTGTTAGCAGCGATCGCCTCAAGCATCAAAAGTTAAGTAAGGGAGAAATAGGCGATCGCCTTTTGTTATCATCAAGTGCGATCTTTTAGACAAAATAATCACCTCAAGGGGAAAAAATTGAGGAAGATAGAAATAGGCATATATTTATCGTACTGCATTACATTATTTCTAATACAGTACAATAAATATATTCAAACCATTCCTTGAAGACTTATGTCAATAGATAATAAAGATAATTCAAATAAAAATTCTACATTAGGAAACTCGGTTGAGATAGCATTAGCTGGAGTCCCTCCGATCTTAAGCCTTTTAGGAGCAGGGGCTGTTGGACTTTCAAGTGTTGCTCTTACTACTTTGGGTGGTGGCATTTCTATCTTGATTAGTAGTTGGCAAATGGAACAGCTAAAACAATTTCAGAAACAAGTGTCTCAAAAGTTCTCACTTATTGATCAAACAAAATTGGACAGAGAATGGCTCGAATCTCCACAATTTGCAGAACAAGTTGTACGTATTTTTGAGGAGGCTAGATTAACTACATCTATATTAAAACGAGATGCTTTGGCTAAAGGCTTAGTCAATTCTGCTCTTGATCTGAATGACAAACTTACTGGAAAATTGTTTTTTATTCGTATAGTTTCTTATCTGTCTGATGAAGAATTACAAGTTCTTGAAGTTATGCAAAATGCTTGGGAAAACAACGTGCCAATTCTTGGCAAAGACGTTTTGCAAGAGTCACTTAAAGATTTAGCTTTGAGCCAAATCCAAGCATCATGTGAGGGACTAGTTCAGCAACGTGTCTTAGAGCCTATTAATTCTGAGGCTTGGAGCTTAAGTATAGTTGGCAGAAAATTAGTTGCTTGGTTAAGTGGAAAACAGGAACAAGAAAATTTTGAAGTTTTTCAGAAGAGTTGCATAGCACAACTTAAAAAAGCAATTGACTCAGATCGCGAGGCTATAATTTCAGAAGCATTAATTAGGGGATCACGGGAACAAGCTAGACAGGCATTACAAATGTCAGGGCTATAATCCTTAGATAGCTTAGAAAAAGTGTTAGAGAACTCATCAAATGTCAAAACTAAATGACTATCATCTGGATTGATGCCCGTTTAGCCCCAGAGATCTCCTATCTCCATCATCACAATTAGCTAAGTAATTACACTAAAATATTAATACTTGAGTGCCTTCTTTAGGAGTATAGTAACTAACACTGCTGGAAAATTATATTTTGTGGCAACTACTGAAATTCTTTTACTATATTTTTGTTGCTCTAAAAAATTAGACTTATGCCTCTGTATACATTCAAAAACAAACAAATAGTTCCATTAGAGAATACTAACTTTGGGATAGAAAGAATTCGTGAGCGTGAAGATCTTCAGGCAGCACTTAGAGACAAGATAGACGTAATTGCACCTGATACATTGATCATTTCTGAAGAGTTTTCAGAATGGAGTGAAGGAGCTAGAAGAATTGATCTACTTGGCATAGATAAACAAGCAAATTTGGTAGTAATTGAGCTTAAAAGAGATGAAACAGGAGCGCATATGGAGCTACAAGCACTTCGCTATGCTGCAATGGTTTCTACCCTGACCTTCAAAAAAGCTGTTGAAATTTATCAGAAATACCTAAAAAAAAGAAAAATTGATAAAGACGCAGAAGTTGACATTATAAATTTTATGGGTTGGAGTGATCCTCTTGAAGAACAATTTCCAACCGATGTGAGAATTGTATTAGCTTCAGCTAACTTCTCAAGAGAGTTAACCACAGCAGTTATGTGGCTAAATGAGCGCAATTTAGATATTCGCTGTGTTCGCCTAAAACCTTATAAACTTGACACTGAAATTCTTTTAGACATTGAGCAAATTATTCCCTTACCAGAAGCAGAAGATTATCAGGTCAGAGTAAGAGAGCAAGCAGAAGAAAGAAGAGCATCAGTAAAGGCTTCTAGAGATATGACTAAGTACTTATTTATGGATAAAACATATCGTAAGAATAAGTTAGTTCTAGCTGTTATTAGTCATTATCTCAGTGAACACCAAGATACAACGGCACATCAATTAAAGGAAAAATTTCCTGATTATTTACAAGGGGGATTGGGAGTCACATCTTCCTTAGAAACAGCTAAAGGGATTTTTGAAAGAACTAATCACAAACGACATTTTTTGGCGGACGATGAAATTTTAAAATTGGCTGATGGTTCAGAAATAGCTGTTTGTAACCAATGGGGTGCGGGAAATATTGAGAACTTTATTGAGTGGATTCAAAATAATCTCGGCTACAGTATTCAAGCTGAGTAGGATATTATTCAAGCGCTATTTAACAAAGTTCGTTAAACAATTTGCCAGAATTCTTATGGCAGAATTAGCCCAGTAAGCATAGTCAGTCCAAGAACCAACACACTAATTAAAAATATGGCTGAAACAGTTACTTTACAAATACCAGAAGCATTGTACCAACGCCTAGCGATCGCGGCAGGAGCAACTCAGCGATCACTAGAAGACATAATTTTACAAGCCTTACAAATCGGCAGCCCACCAACATGGAAAGACGTACCCGAAGAATTCCAAACCGACCTTGCCAGCTTAGATCGACTTAACGACGATTCACTATGGCAAATTGCCCGTAGCCAAAAAACTCAATTAGAAATGGAACGCTACGAATCCCTATTGTCAAAACAACAAGATACAGCATTTACTGATTCCGAAAGACTGGAATTAGACAACCTGCGTAAAAATAGTGATCGCTTCATGTTACGCAAATCCCAAGCCGCCGCAATCCTAAAATGGCGCGGACATAACGTTTCCAGACTAGCAGGATAGATTTTGTGTCAGGCTATATTTCCCAAAATCTGCGATCGCAAATAGAATCAATTGACCATAAGCGTTGCTGCTACTGCCTCACAACTGAAGCAAATAGCGGTATGCCCATGACAATCGATCATATTCAACCAGTTTCAAAAGGAGGACTGAATACCATTGAAAACCTATGCCTTGCCTGTCGAACTTGCAACGAATATAAATCTGATGCCACAGAAGCGATCGATCCATTAACAGGCGAACTCGTAGCCTTGTTTAATCCACGACAACAAAATTGGAAGGATCATTTTCAATGGAATAATGATGCCTCTCAAGTTGAAGGTTTAACAGCGATCGGACGTGCAACAGTTATCACTTTGCGGATGAATAACACTGTCATTGTCGCTACTCGTAAACGTTGGTTTGCGATTGGTTGGCATCCACCAGATTGAAACAAGTCGTTATCTTGTATCGCCGCCAATTAGGAACTGGAATTCGTCTGCCGATCGCGTTCTAGTCTTTCCAGTTCGGCTTTCAAGCTAGCAATTTCCGATGCAGATTTACTCCTACGCAAAATAGGCGTTTCTAGTAAAGCTTTCAGATAGCCAATCCTGCTTCCAATCGCCGACATATCGCGGTTTGCAAGAAAG
>DCSN01000177.1:15298-42124 GCA_002325645.1 Pseudanabaena sp. UBA1465 | reverse complement strand
AATGAGTGTCGGGTATGTCACATTCGCCTAAATATCTACGCTAATATCTGCATACAGCACTTTGCGCTTAATTAAACCCCAGATAAATTTGGGGAAGTGGCACTATCCCTATCTTAAAATAGAAAAAAGCAAAAAAAGCGGCGCATTGCGCCGCTTTTTTTGCTAAGAACATCTATGACATCCGACAAAACTGACCTGAATGTAATTTGACTTCACCCACATCAGGTATCCATGCAGCCCAGTAACCATCTGGGTATTGACACATCAACAACGCTTCATCGTAGCAACTAGATAGACTTGTTTCGAGTACCGTTACCCAAGTAGAAGGCAATGGCTGTAGGCATTGAGGATAATTAGAAGAATGCCGAAGATTTTTAGTCGTTGGGGAGCTTTGTCGATGTGTTGTGGTTTTCATAGTTTTATTGCCTAAATTTGAATCTTTGCAATTGGCGTATTAGGTTTTGTTAAGTTGAATATTTAAAGTTTTTTATTAAACGATCTTTTTAAGATATAAATTTGTCTATCAATAAATTATGTCATGAGAAAAGTATATATGCAAAATTTAGTATTAAAAGATACAGAATATTATTAAAAGTTAAAGATCTGAAAATACTCATAACCGAGATAAATTCGCAAATTGCTTGCTTCACAAGCTTTTTGCAAATTTATCTCGATTTGTGAAAGCGCAAATTGCTACATAGGCTTTTATTAATGCCAAAATACGGTTAAAATCTTGCCCTAGTTTGTGGATACTTGGTGGACCGAATGCGCGATCGCCGTCATTGGCAATATCTAAATCAATTTTTGATTGTGTTTATGGCAATTGTGGCGATCGCTTGCTTAACTTTGGGGCAAGCTGAGTCAGTGCAAGCACAATCTGTAGATGAGTTAAAAAACTATCAAAATTTTGTTGATCAACAACGGCAGATTATTCAGAAGCAACAGGAACAAATTAATGCTCTGGCGAAACCTGCTCAGTCGCGCCTCGAAGCCCTCAGAAAAAATGTGCGCGTGACTGAGGCTCAGATTCAAGACAATGAGAAAAAAATTCGTCTGGCTCGCAATCAATTACAAACCCTGAGTACGAAGCTGCAAGAACTAGAGTACGACCTCAATAAAAAGCGTGATGCCACTTCCGCAAGGTTGCGCTATTTACAAAGACAACAATTGCAGCGATGGTGGATCACTTTGCTCAGTAGTCGGGATCTCAATCAATTTGCCGATCGCCGCCGTCAGATTGAGCGCATTTATGATGGCGATCGCAAGTTATTGGGGGATTTGAGTCAAAAATCAGAACGGATCGAAAAACAGCGTAATCAAATAGCTGCTCAAAAAAATGAGGTTGAGCTACTAACTCAAAAGTTGAAATATCAAAAATCAAATATTGAGGCGGAAGCGGTTGCTCAACAAAACACGATTGATCGCTTAAAGAGCGATCGCAAAGCTCTGGAACAGGCTGAAGATCGTCTTGCCGAGGACTCGCGCCGCCTATCGCAAATTATTATTGCCAAAGTTCAGCCCTATTCAGGACTGGTGCTGCCTTCGGGATCAGGTCAGCTTATGTATCCTACGGTTGGTGCAGTTACGAGCAATTTTGGTTGGCGCACCCATCCGATTTTGGGAACTGAACGCTTTCACGCAGGGATCGATTTTGGGGCGGACTATGGTAGCTTGATTTATGCCAGCGCCCAAGGGAGGGTGATCTATGCAGATTGGTATGGCGGCTATGGCAATTCTGTGATCATCGATCACGGTAATGGCATGACCACTCTATATGCTCACTGTAGTGAGTTGTATGTCAAAGATGGTGATGTGGTACAGCAAGGTCAACCCATTTCGGCTGTTGGTTCAACGGGTTTTTCGACGGGGCCACATTTGCATTTTGAGTTACGCGCTAATGGCGAACCGATCGATCCTGCTGCTTATTTATAACGCTTTGCGCTCAAACCCAAGAATTTTTGTAAAAGTGTAGCGTGGCAACACTCTTACAAAAATTCTTACCAAACGTCTGGCAAAATCGCATCTTGAAAATCGGTAGTTTCTGTATTTGCCCCAGTAAAATTAGTTTTGCTAAGATTAGCGCTGGTGAAATCAGCCCGATTAAGATCAGCCCGACTCAAATCTGCGCCGATAAAATAAGCTTCATTACAATTTGTTCCGCGCAGATCTGCGCCAATCAGATCGCATCCACAGAGATTGGCCCGATAAAGATTTGCCCCGATCAAATTTGCTCGACAAAGATTTGACTCGCTCAGATCAATATCAACTAGGGTTGCGCCGATTAAATCTGTACCCACTAAGCTGGAAACATTGAGATTGCTGTGGGATAAATCGGCTTCACTCAAGTTAGCACGGCTAAAATCAGTACCTGCTAAATTGGCTTCTCGTAACTCCGCACGGCTGAGATTTGCGCCGATTAGCACCGCCCCAATCATACTTACCCCATTCAAGCTAGACATATTTAGCTTGGCGGTCGAGAGATCGGCGCGATCGAGTTTGGCAAGGCGCAAGTTAGAGCCGCGTAAATCTGCCCCACTTAAATTTGCTTGGCTCAGATTGGCTTCACTTAGACAAATCATGCTGAGTTGTGCGGAACTCAGATTGACATCACTGAGATCGATGCCCTTGAGATTTGCCATACTCAAGTCAGCACCGCGCAAATTCGCTGAAGTCAAATTGACATCCCGCATTTTTGCGCTACGCAAGTTAACCATACTGAAATCAATGCCAGATAGGTTCACGTTTTCTAGCTGGATTTCACTGAGATCAATCCCACGAATGTCAGGATGGCTCTCCCTCCATGCGTTCCAGCTAGTTACGCCTTGATCCAGCAGTTTGATAAATTCGTCGATCGCCACGGTTAATCTTTACTCGTAAAATTAGCAGACTTGCTTTGATTTTATTAATATTTGCATATTAATATTTGCGTTCTTGCGGTGTGAAGCGATCGCGATCAATGGCTTGTAAGCTCATATCAACGGGGCGATCACTAGTCTCTACCTTACCATTTTCTAAATAACCAAGGGTATGTTTGAGGTAATTAGTATCATCGCGTTGGGGAAAATCTTCGCGAGAATGTGCGCCACGACTTTCTTGGCGTGATAGGGCGCTGGACATAATAATTTCGCCGACGGTGAGTAAACTTTTTAATTCGATCGCCTGCATTAACTCCATATTAAAAACGGGGCTTTGATCATCAATGAGCAAGTCATTTTCGTAGCGATCGCGAATAGTTTGGAGTTTGGCTAAGCCATTTTTTAAATGCTGATCATCGCGAAAAATGCCGCAATGCTCGGTCATCGTGTCTTGCAATTGTTGACGAATATCGGCAATGCGTGATTTGCCTTGTTTAGCTAATATCTGTTTGAGTTTGATGTCAGCATCGATCAGATAGGGGCGCGACACGATTTGGGGCATGGCGCGATCGCTGACGTACTCGCCCAATTTTTCGCCTGCTCTTTTCCCAAAAACCACACATTCTAAAAGGGAATTTGCACCTAAACGGTTTGCGCCATGCACCGACACACAGGCGGTCTCCCCTGCGGCAAAAAATCCTGCGATCGGCTGACTGTCTCTGCCAATTACCTGACAATTGATATTCGTAGGAATTCCACCCATAGAATAATGGGCAGTGGGGCGCACAGGTAAAGGATGATCGATGCAGTCCACCCCTGCTAACCGCAAACCTTCCTCACGGGCAAAGGGAATCCGACTGAGGATTTTGTCTCTTCCCAAATGGCGCACATCGAGATAGACATAATTACCGCCGTTGATGCCACGTCCTGCCATGATTTCACAAGCAATATTCCGCGAGGTAATGTCACGGGGCGAAAGTTCCATTCTATTTTTACTGATCGGATAATTCGCCATAAAGCGATCGCCTAGGTCATTAATTAAGTACGCCCCCTCACCGCGCACTGCTTCAGAAATCAATACTCCCGCAGGATATAAGCCCGTTGGATGGAACTGCACAAATTCCATATCTTGCAACGGCAAGCCAATTTTTGCAGTTAAACAAAGTCCATCTCCTGTGGAAGCTAAATCATTGGAGGTAGTATTAAAAACGCGCCCATAGCCTCCTGTTGCCATTAATACCGCCTTTGCCCTAAAGACTTCTATTTGCGAAGTTTCCAAACTATAGGCGATAACTCCTTTTACTTCCGTTCCATTTGCGCCATCTTCATAAATCAAATCCATCACATACCATTCTTGGTAAATCGTGCCGCCTAGTCGCCGCAGGTTCATCACCAATTCATGCAGAATCGCGTGACCTGTTTTATCTGCTGCGTAGCAAGCACGACTAAAGGTATGTCCGCCAAAGGGTCTTTGAGCAATCTTTCCATCGTCGGCACGGGAAAAGAGAACCCCTAAATGTTCTAAATCAATAATTACTTCGGGAGCCGATTCGGTCAAAACCCGCACCGCATTTTGATCGGCAAGATAATCGGAACCTTTGATCGTGTCGAAGGCATGGGTCAGCCAATCATCCTGATCGACATTTTTGAGCGATGCGGCGATGCCTCCCTGTGCAGCGACGGAATGCGATCGGATCGGATGCACCTTGGAAATTAGACCCACACTAAGATGGGGGGAGTTCTGCGCGACGGAGAGGGCTGCCCTAGAGCCAGACAGTCCCCCACCAATAATTAACACGTCATGATCGATCATAGAATTTATACTTTCTATTTAAGTTTTGTGTATTCCAGATAGGTTTTGAAAAAGCGCAAAGCGCTATACCCAATTGCTAGATTTAACCACAACTACCACAATCTAGACTGCCACAGTCGCCACAACCATTACAATCTAACCCTGATAAGCAATCAGCATTATCACAATTAAGATCGGGGCAGTTTAAGCGATCGCAGTCCACAATGCCAGTGCGATCGGCACAATCAGCGCAATCAATAAAATCAGCACAGTCAATATAATCCAAACAATTGTTATTGCCTCCACCATCGTTATTAGCTTGGTTATTGGTTGTCTTATCAATTTGCGATCGCTTTTTTCTTGACCATTGTGAGCCACCCAGCTTCTTTTTATCGGTTTGATTTTCAGGACTTTCTGACTCTTTAGGTAAATTGAGATCTTCAGAACCATCATTATTTTTCGGGGTTCCTAGATCTCCCGATTCGATCGCCACCGCATTAGGAATGATTCGACTTGCATAATACTCACGCCTTGACTGACATTTTGCTCGACGTTGCTTTAAAATTTCATTGGCTTCACGACATTCCTGAAAGCGACCCTTAGCATTGGCGATCGCCGCAAAAATCCCCTCCTCCGCAATCACGCGCTTAAAATATTGGGAACAGGAATCACAGCCATACAAAACTCGATGGGCGCAAGAAAATCCTTTGTGAGGCGAAATAAATCTTTGATAGCCACTGATGGCGATAATCGCTAAGCCTCTTGTCGCCCCATTGACGACATCGGCGATCGGCAGCTTGACAATCATCTTTTTCTGCATTTATCGCCGCACTTAGGCAATTACAACGTGGATCATGATACAGGACTGATTATGCTAATCTCAATCAGTCTTAATATTTCTCAGGATCTTTGCATAGATATTTTGAGGAAGTAGATGAACCCCAGAGAAATTTTGGGAAGTGGCGCGGAGCAACGCTTCCCAAAATTTCTCTGTACTGCTCAAAGCCTCAATAGGCTGTGTGTGTTGTAAGTTAGGAAATAGCTTCAGCTTCTTTTTTGTGGGGACTAGTCATCAGTTGTTGCGCTGTTGATTGCTGACAAGCAGACATGGTTTTAATATGTTCCATCTCATCGTCACGGATCGCCACAAACACATCATATAAATTGTTGACTTCAGGTCGGCGTATTTCCGATGGGTGGGTAGTTTGAAACTCGTCAAACATATACAAATCACCATCACGATAGTATTGCAGCGCCACATCTGGAGCAGGTTGTTGCTTTAGAAATTCTGCTTCAGCATTGAGAAACTTGTCATAGCTCTCATAGGCGTGTTCTTCGACCATTTCCATAAAATGATAGGCAGATTTTGGTGAGATCATGTATACAACGATGATGATCCAGTAATACAGAAGCGCTGCGGCTCTGGCAAGCAGGCGATCGCCCCAAAAATTTGATCCGCCCAGTTCTTCCATAATCAATAGATGGTGCAGTTCATTCCATGACTCGGCGAAGTGGATTTTTAGCCAGTCGCACTTCCGCCACAAGCCAAGGGTTTCGTAAAGATGGAGGACTGATAGATAGGAGAAGTATGGGACACGAGCCACGGTTTCTAGGACATAGAAGCGAGGGTAAGGGCGCTTGGCATAAACGACATTGATTACGAAAACGAGAATGCCAACTAAGAGACGAATCATTAATTTGACCTGTAATAAAATACGAAAGATGATTTGATCAACCACATGACTAATACCAAATTAAGAAATGGCTGTGCCATTTCTTAATTTAATAATCGTTATTGGACTGCGATAAAGTCTTTAGCCGTTCAAGACATCTTTTTTATGTTGAGGAGCCGCAGCCACTGTCGCCACCTCTGCCAAAAGATCATCGGCTACGCCCATTTCTTTGAGGGTAATCATCAAATCCTCGGCAACCGCATCAAAGTGATCGCTGTTTAAACCTTGCTGTGCTACTAGATCCTTGTGAGCTTCACGCATCTGCTCGCCACTGTATTTATCAGTGCCGCCAAAAGCATAGGTGAGAAACGCTTTTTGGTGCATCCGTTGCTTCACCATGTCGGTATTCTCAAAAAAGTGTTTGATGCGATCATCCTGCAACACTCTTTCGTAAAAGCGATCGACAGCGATATCAACGGCGGCTGCGCCACCAAGTTTTTCAAATAATGTTGTCATGTAATTTCCTTTTGTTTGGTTGTAGTTGTGAGTACAAACCGAGAAGATTGTTTCGCCCGCGTAGCGGGCGGAACAATCTCTGGTTTTGATGCTTATGTCTAACTTACGCTTGACAAGGTAAGGATAAAAGCTAGATTAGAAATCGCTTCTAGGGCGTGGGGTGCGTTGGCTTCCATAAAAATAAACACACCTTGGGTTAGCGAAATCTTCTCTCCATTGAGTATGAGTGATCCAGTCCCTTCGATGACCTGTACTGTGGCATTGCGAGTAGATGTATGTTCAGAAATTTCGGTATTTGCCGCAAGACAAAACAGGCTCTGCTGACATACTTCACTTTTCCAGATCACTTTACTCAACACGCCCGACTCTGGATAGGTCAGGTGATTTTGTAGTTGGAGAAAACTGGTTTCTAAAGAAATGAGGGATTTAGACATTATTCATGCTTTTTTTCTAGCTGTTAGTATTGCAGTTTTGAAATGAGTGCGTACTCATTTCAAAACTGCAATACAGGATTAGTAAAGGTTTTGCAGTTTTCATTTTGCCGTAGGTAAAATGAAAACTGCAAAATGAAAACTGCAATAGGATATAGCCGAGGTTACTACCGTGGCGAATGAAGGTTTCCCCCATGGAAAAGATCCGCCGCCACAGTAGATGATTTGAATAATCAAACGACTAACTATTGACTTCTAGAATCTGAGGCTTAATGGTTTCCAAAGGTTGAGCTTGGGTGGGCTGTTGGAAAATAGCCACTTGCTGATCCAGCGAAGATCAGTACGGAAAAAGTAACGATACAAATTAGCACTAACCAAGCGGGTAGGCTAAATTGACGGGGACGAGCGCTGGCTGTCACCACTTTGTCAAAGGTTGGATTTGCCATAGATTCCGTTCTGAAGTACCTAGTGAAATACCATAGAGGCATACAATCTATAAATACTTTGACTTAAGTCAAAAATAACTTTAAAAAATACTTAAATAGTTTGCCAAATGAGTAAGGATGGGCAGCGCATTGCGCTGCCCATCCTTACTCATCCAAATTCTTTCCTTTGCTGGACTACCAAACAATGTTAGATAGATGTTAGATAGAGCCGACTTGAGCAACTGGTTGCAAAATATCCTAATTTTTCAAGGATTATCGTCAGCGAAACTCACTCCTTTAGCCCAAATTGCCCAACTACAAGAATTTGCAAAAGGTGAAGTAATCTTCCACCAAGATAGTGAAGCAACAGGATTTTTTGTAGTCCAAATAGGACTCGTTAAGGTTTCTAAACTTGGATTGAATGGTAAAGAACGAATTTTACATTTATTTAAAAAGTGTGATTACTTTGCCGAAGTTCCTGCCTTTGATGGCAAAGCTTTTCCTGCTTCAGCGATCGCCTTGGAATACACAGAATTAATCTTCTTCCCTCGGTTAGCTTTTCTAGATTTGCTCCATCAATATCCTGCGATCGCGATCAATATGTTGACGAGTTTGGCGAATCACTCGCGCAAATTAGCGCAGATGGTAGAGGATCTCTCGTTTAAAGAAGTTCCCCAACGCTTGGCTGTGTATTTACTAGACTTAAGCGATCGCCACAATGGCGATCAAGTTATTAATTTAGATGTTACTAAAACTCAATTAGCTGCCAGTTTAGGGACTATTCCCGCTACACTTTCTAGAGCATTCTCTCGGCTCAGTGATGAAAGATTAATAACGGTCAATGGTTCGCAGATTAAGTTATTGGATCGCGATCGCTTGCAAGATTTAAGCGATTGATGCAGAACAAGGGGCTTAAGCCCCTTGTTTCTATGGTATCTAAGCATCAAATATCGATCTCACTAAGCTCTTGACGACCCATACATCAATATCTTCGGTTCTGACGGCTTCAGCAATTTTATGGGCGCGATCTAGATCGGCAGCGATCGCAAACATCGTTGATCCCGAACCTGACATCATCGCACCGAGACATTCTTGCTCTAGCAATTTATTTTTAAGATCCACAAGTTCAGGATGCTCAGGCAATACTGCTCGCTCTAAATCGTTATACAACAGACGACCGATCTTAGTCGGTGCTGACTCGCCACCAGAAGCGATCGCCGCCACCATTTGGCTACAAATAGCTTTATGTTTAACGGGATTATTGGCTAGCAAGCCATGCGATCGGAAAGTTTGATAGGCCCATACAGTGGAGATCGAAATTTGATGGGGCTTACAAATCACTAGGACTAAATCTTTGAGATCGGGCAAAGGTGACAAAATCTCACCACGACCTGTTGCTAGAGCCGTACCACCGACCACACAAAATGGAATGTCAGAGCCTAATTGGGCAGCAAATTCACAAAGCTGGGACTGGGTAAGCCCCAAATCCCATAGGCGATCTATTCCCACTAAAACTGCCGCCGCGTTTGCTGATCCGCCAGCTAAACCAGCCCCCATCGGAATCTGCTTGTCGATCGCGATTTCGACTCCCCCAATCTCTGGGAAGTTACTCTGCATGAGCGCCGCCGCTTTATAGGCAAGATTGCTGCGATCACAAGGCACTTCAGGATTAGTACAAGCCACTTGAATGCCATCGATGCCGATTTTACGAATATCGACGCGATCGCAGAGATCAATACTTTGGAGGATCATCACTAAATCGTGATAACCATCAGGACGATTGCCCGTAATCTCTAGGTAAAGATTAATTTTTGCAGCAGCTTTGAGAGAAATACGCGAGGTCATTGGGAAAAAGTTCGCTTGTATATATGCTGTAAATTTTTCTGATCGGTGTCAGAACCGACACGACGAAGGGATCGCATTTGATTTTCCACCATTAGCTTAGCATCTGCCCGTGAGACAGGATCAAATTGAATACCTTCAGGACTACTGGTGATCAAAAAGAATAATCTTTGTGCGTAGAGCGTGGTAAATAAACTACGAAACTCATCTACCCTACATAGGCGGGATAGCAAGCCAAAAGTAGGATGATTTAGATAATGTTCGGACATTTGGCAGGCTTGGGAATGTAATAAATAAATGTTCTTGAAGGCTTATTTGATAAAAGCACAGGATTTTATCTAAGCACAAAACTTTTGGAAAGAAATGAATTTTTCTGTATCGTAAGCAACATTGGCTTGTCTTAATCATCATAACTGAGCCTTTAATGAAAATTTAAAGATCCCCAGAAATTTAATTGCACAAACTATTTGACAACATTGCCATTAACATTTTGATATGTGTGGTGCGATTAATCAGGAATTGTTATCAAACCTTAACGACTTTTTACATCAAGTTTGAGCAAATTATGGGTCAAGTTTTTAATTTTCGCTTTTTTGTGAGACTTGTTTTGAGCCTTGTCGCGATCGCCATTATTTTCGTCGCAAATCCCGCGATCGCTGCCGAGCGTCGTCCTGTGATTCCTGCTAATGGTCAGCCGATCCTCGGCGGTAATATGCATGGCTCCGATTGGCTTGCGGCTTCTAAAGATTCCAAGCAAGCCTATTGTGAAGAAGCCTTTGCCGCCTTTCGTGGTTCTGCCGCCCAGAGCTATATCATCAGCCATAATATCCAAAGTTTGAGTCCAGAAGGGCTATGCGATCGCATGGATCAGTACTACAGCCTCGAAGAATATCTTGATGAGCGTTTAGGATCTGCCGCCGCGATCGCCCCCATCCTGTTTGCAGATACGCCTCTTGGCACTAAATACTAGCTTCACCGTAATTCAAATTCCCCATTTACTCCCATTTATTTGGCGGATAGGTGACGCGATGCGCCGCCTATCCGTGTATTTCAAGCCTAGAGAAGAAACAAGGGGCTTAAGCCCCTTGTCTTTGCATATGGTCATAATATGGTCATAAAACTGATCTTCAAATGTATAGGTGTGGCACAAGCGACAGTTAAATTTATTTGGATCCGTATAATTACTCATTAGATATGTTTATGGTTCACAAAAATATACATGACATAGGATAGAATCTGAGTCATAAATACACTTGTTTATTTACTTGTTTATTTACTTGTTTATTTTTGTGACGCGATCGCAGCGTTTTGAAAGTATTTTTAAAGGAAGTATGAGCAAACAAACTGAAGCCCCAAATAAAGAGATTTCTACCTTGAACGTAACCGCTAAAAAGTTATATTCCGAAGAAGTGCAAGCCGAACTCGCGGAACTACAATCAGACATTGATGTTCTTTTACAGCAATTGCAAAGCTTAAGCCGCCAAAGATTGACCACCGCAGGGAGTGTTCAGTAGTGGTTGCCATACAAAATTCCTCACACACTCTCACCCCTGAGACGACCCTTCGCGACATCATCAAAACAATCCCTTCCGAATACTTTGAGAAAAAACCCCTCAGAGCTTGGTCTGGCGTTTTGTTTTCCCTAATAGCCGCAGCGCTTGGTTATGCCAGCATCGCTTTCTCACCTTGGTACTTGTTACCCTTCGCTTGGATCTTTACAGGTACAGCTTTAACAGGTTGGTTTGTAATTGGTCATGACTGTGGACACCGTTCTTTCTCCAATAAGAATTGGGTCAATGATTTAGTCGGTCATATTGCCTTTTTGCCTTTGCTGTACCCTTTTCACGGTTGGCGCTTCAAGCATGATCATCATCACCTCCATACCAATAAAATGGGTGAAGATAACGCTTGGTATCCTTTCACTGTAGAGCAGTACCAAGAAGGTAAAGGTTTAATTTCTAATGTTTATCGGATGATTCGCACCAATTTTTGGTGGCTTGGTTCGATTTTGCATTGGGCAAATTTGCATTTTGATGCCAGTCTCTATCCTGAGCGTCAACAGAAGCAAGTTAAATTTTCCTATCGCCTAGTTATCATTTTTGGGGTGATCGCCATTCCTGCGCTGATCATCACCACAGGTTTCTTAGGATTTATCAATTTCTTTTTGATGCCTTGGTTGGTCTATCAATTCTGGATGAGTACCTTTACACTCGTTCACCACACAATGCCTGACATCCAGTTTAAAAACCCAGATAAATGGCACGCCGCAACTGATCAGCTAACGGGAACTGTTCATTGCGACTATCCAGCTTGGGTGGAATGGTTATGCCACGATATTAATGTGCATGTGCCTCATCACGTTTCGACTGGTATTCCTTCCTATAACTTGCGCCTTGCCCATAAGTCTCTCGATGAGAATTGGGGAAAATATATGTACAAGACTAAGTTTTCTTGGGAATTGATCAAAGATATTGGCGATCGCTGCCATATCTTTGATGCTGAGAAATGTTATAAAACTTTCGCTGAAGTCGATGCTGCAAATAAGGCATAGATAATTAAACAAAAAAAGGCGGTGCTTAGCACCGCCTTTTTTTGTTTAATTACGCAGATCAGCGATCGCACTAAGCGCCACATTCGCGATCGCTTGGTCGGTTGCCTTAGGTAAATGGTAATATTTCCCACCGCCTGCGGCAGCAAGTTCCTTGGCAAAGCCCGTCGATACAAACTTGTTTTCGGTATCGATGACCAATAGCCCAAGATTCAAGGCGCGAATCTTACGACAAATATCGATTAGTTCACCTTTAATATCGGGCTTATTTTCAGGATCAATTGGTTCACCCTGCGATCGCGCTAATGGCACATTGCCGCGACCATCGGTAATCGCCACAATGGTTACGGAACCAACATCACCCGATTGACGAGCATTCAAGCCCACGCGCACGGCCTGAGTCAGACCATGCGCGAGAGGCGAACCACCACCGCAGGGCATAGTATCTAAACGTCGCCGTGCCGCTTCGATCGAACGGGTTGGCGGTAACAATACGTCGGCTTTTTCACCTCGGAAGGGAATTAAGGAAATTTGGTCACGATTTTGATAGCTGTCTGTAAGCATCCGCAAAGCCGCGCCCTTAGCCGACTGCATCCGATTAAGCGCCATCGAGCCAGACGCATCTACCAAGAAAATCGTCAATGCTCCCGCCTTACGCGCTAACTTCTTGGCTCTGACATCAGTACTTTCAACGATGACCTTGCGATGGGGTTGTTTCAATCTTCTCGCTTTTTGGTAGGGAGCCGAAGCGCGGAGGGTGGCATCAACGGCAATGCGATCGCTTTTGCCTTGAGGTAAAACTGGCTTGATATAACGCCCACGCTCTTGGGAATAAATCACATTGCGTGTCCCCGATCGCCCCTGTTTTTGCATCGACTGCGCGAAAAACAGCACTTCAGGATCGAGAATTACGCCTTCAGGATCAAAGATAAACTCTTCAGGGATTTCAGGAGATTCGTCTTCTTGCTCCTGCTCTTGCTCCTGCTCCTCTTGATTATCATCCTGATCCTGTTCACCATCATCATTGGGAGGTGGCGCTTGTTGCTGTTGCTGTTCGGGTTGTTGCTGCTGTTGTTCTGGAGAAAGAGGCGATCGCGGCACGATGACCAACTCCACCGCTTGACGTAAATCATCAGCATTAACTTGAGTACGACTTTCCAGAGCCGCCGCCGCCTTTGCCACCCGCACCGCAAATAACTCCGCCCGATGTCCCTGCACACCACCCCGCACTGCTTCCGCAATTAAATATTGCATCTGCGCTCTAGAAATGGTCACATCATTCAGCCATTCCCGCGCCAAAATAATCTGAGTTCGCAAGTCATCCACATCGGCATCATAGCCACGCAAAAAGGCTTCAGGAGAATTAGCATAATCCAGCACCATATCCACAGCTTCCACTCGCTGATCGAGGGAGAGAACTCCATCGGCAGAGAGATTAACCGCAATCCGATCCATTAAATGCTGACTTAGCGCTCCTTCCTCTGGGTTATAAGTGGCAATCAGCAAAGGTTGACAGGGATGTTGATAGCTAATTCCTTCGCGTTCGACTTGGTTATAACCTGTGGAGAGAACCGAAAGTAGTAAATTAGAAATCTGTGGATCGAGTAAATTAATTTCGTCAATATAGAGAACGCCACGATGAGCTTCTGCTAATAATCCTGGTTGAAATATCGTCTGACCTTCACGCACCGAACGGCTCACATCAACAGAACCAATCAGCCGATCTTCAGTAATTCCCAAGGGGATTTGGATAAATGGCGCAGGAATAACTTTTGTTTCAACTTCACTAGGATCTTGATCCTGCATCGCCTTGACCAGCACATCGTCCCATGTGTCGGGCTTAGTCGGATCGCAATTGCTGAGGGATTCTACCGCAACTTCAATCGGCGGCAGCAGGGCATGAATACCTCTTGCAAGGACGGATTTAGCAGTACCACGTCTACCTGAGAGGGCGATCCCACCGATCGCAGGATCGATCGCTGCAAGCAGCAAAGCGGTTTTAATCGCTTCTTGACCGACTACTGCCGCAAGGGGAAAGGTGATGGGAATATTAGTGATGTCTATGTTTAGGGGCGGCGAGGATACCATGCGATCGAGTTATAGGTTAAAAAGTATAAAAGTTTTAAGAAATGAAATTTTAAGCTTCGGCTCAATTATAGCGTTTAATAGGGTTGAGTGCAGATAGACAGACTACTCTGAAACGGCTATTACAGGCGATCGCCCTTTCTGAAGGCGATTTTGCTTTGTTGTTGGCGCGTTGTAATTCGACGGAGGTGCGTGATCGCCTTGCAACATTTTTACAATCCTTTTTACAATCCTTTTGTCACCCTGTCAGTTTGTCACCCTGTCAGTTTGTCACCCTGTCAGTTTGTCACTCTGTCAGGCTGCTTAGACTTTTTTATCTAACTCGTAAATCTTCCTGTAACTGTAATTTAATCTCAGCCCGACTAGAAGGATAAATTAATATCAGCGCACGTTCATAAATCTCTTCTGGCTGACCCCTAAGCACTTCAACTAAGAATTTAGGATTTTTCTCTGCCCATCTTGTTAGGGAGCTACCGATTGCATCAGCGATCGCGCCATCAGCATTAGCGCTATAGCGGACTAGCATATCACCTAGATACCGATTACCTTTTATAGCATTATCTCCTAGGCTGGCTATTGAACTAAAAGCCTGACTAGTTCTGCCATTACGAGGAATGCAAGTAACAGAAGTTATACCAACAGACACCCATCCTTGAAGAGGCTTACTTATCTCTAACCAAGAATTATATTGTTGAACAACTTCAATTATTGTGCCATTTTCTAGTGTGCCAACAGAATTGTTAGGATTAACTTTAGGGGTCGATCGGATGTTAGCTGGTGTACCAGAGTTGTCATTGATAATATTCCTACATGAGCCTATTAATATCGTTTTTTCATTTGTATCAGTGGTTTTGTCAATACGCCCAAAATTTTGCAATGGAAAGCCTAAAAGATACATTGTTTGACCAACATCAGTAAGCATATCTGTCTGCCCTAGCGATTGAAGCGGAAATATCAAAAGGGATGATATTAAACTTACAGAGAACAAAGATAGCGATTTTTTATTATTCATTGAATACTGACTATTTTCAGATTTCATCATAACAATTTTATCTGGTTATAATAGTTATTCACATAAATTCCTTAATTTATGGTTGAACAAATTCCGTGACGCATTCCCCGTCCTCGCGAAGCAGGTCGGGGTTAGGAACGGTCGGGGTTTTCGCTTTTAGGACTATCCTGGCTTTGGATATAATCTTGCAAAATACTGAGAGGCGCACCACCTGCGGAGAGAGCATCGATATGCGCTAGTCCAAAAAACAGGTTGACCGTAGAACTTAGGAATTTTGCAAAAATAACTTAAAGCAAGTTCTGCGAAAAGGTTTATAACGAAAGAACGAGAGTTTGGCAAAGTCAGAAAATGTTCAATGCTGAAATAATCGAAAGAATACAAAGTAAATATGCATCATTTTCACCCTATTTGAATGAGAGAACAAGGAGGATATGGGCAGGGATAGAGGCAAAATCATTGGGTTATGGAGGAGTAAGTGCCGTATCTTATGCGACAGGATTAAACCGTAATACAAGAGCAGAAGGGATCAAAGAGCCAGAGACAGGGAAAGATGACATTTTAGGGAAAGGGTCGAAAAAATAAATCCGCAAAACAGGAGGAGGACGTAAACATGTTGAGACAGTAGATAGCACATTGATAAAGGATTTAGATGCCTGAGTCGAACCAATGACCAGAGGCGATCCAGAATCGCCATTACGATGGACTTGCAAAAGCACGAGCAAACTAGCCAAAGAATTGCAAAAAGTAGGTCATCAAGTCTTTAGTAAAACCGTTTATAGCTTGCTACGAAGTATGGATTATAGTCTCCAGAGTAATCGTAAGACAGAAGAGGGAAAAGACCATCCCGACCGAGACGCACAATTTCAGCATATTGCTAAGACCGTCAGTGAGTTTCAACAAAACTGGCGTGGTAGACTATTAACCAGTCGTCAGGTCGTGGTCAATCTGATTAAACCCAGAAAAAGTACTTAGTTGATTAAGTTATTTTTACGCATTGCTTTACTCGCTGATCTAGGCGATCGCCGCACAACTTTACTTCATTACCTCAATGGGACTTTAGAAATTATGTCTCCACTCTCACATATTAAAGAAAGAAGCACCCATCGGGTGCTTCTTTCTTTAATATGCGTCTTGCAACTCGTAAAAGTCTGGCGTGACGTAATCCTTTCGCATCGGATAGCCAATCCAGTCTTCAGGCATGAGAATCCGTTTGAGATTGGGATGTCCCTCGTAGATGATGCCGTACATGTCGAAGGTTTCTCGCTCTTGCCAGTCGGCGGTTTTCCAGATCCAGTAGACCGATGGACAACGAGGATCGGCGCGAGGGAGAAATACCTTAATGCGTACTTCTTCAAAGCGATCGCTTTTGTCAACCCCCTCATCAGTAAGTTTGGCAAGGTGATAAACACTTACCAAACTGTCGCCAGCGCCAGCATCATAACCACATTGACACATCATGTAGTTGAATCCATAGGCATAGAGCGCTGTGGAGAAGGGAAGTAAAAACTGGCGATCAATTTTGAGAATGGGAACGCCTTGTTTATCTAAACCCAAAAATTCATGCTCAAAGCCATTGCTAGTCAGCCATTGTGACACGGGAGCCGTTACTTCCGTTGTCGCTAACGCTGATTCCTGTTGAACTTCTTGATTATCTGCCAACGGTTTCGACCTCCTTTTGAGCCATTTGCAATGCAGGTAACGGAATGCCAGATTCGACTAATTCCTTGGGGGGAGCCATGCGGCTAGGCATTTCTAAATATTGCCCTGTCAAGATGGGGCTAACTACCTTTAACTCATGCTTCACCGCGTAGTAGCGATGGGTGCAATCGAGGTTAGCTCTTTCTTTAAATCCTTCTGTGCCAATTTTTTTACGGAGTTTGATGATTGCGTCCATGATTGCTTCAGGACGAGGAGGGCAACCAGGGATATATACATCGACAGGGATGAGTTTATCCACCCCGCGCACCGTGCTATAGGAATCAGTGCTAAACATACCACCCGTAATCGTGCAAGCTCCCATCGCAATTACATACTTTGGTTCTTGCATTTGCTCATAAAGACGGACAAGAGCAGGAGCCATTTTCATCGTCACTGTGCCTGCGGTGATGATCAGGTCAGCTTGACGTGGGCTATTACGGGGTAGTAGTCCAAAACGATCGAAGTCAAATCTAGAACCAATCATCGCCGCAAACTCAATGAAACAACAGCTAGTGCCGTAGAGCATCGGCCAAAGGCTAGACATTCTCGACCAGTTATACAGATCATTGAGAGTCGTCAAAACAACATTGTTAGACAAGTCTTGAGTGACTTGAGGGGTGGCAGCAGGGTTAACAAGGCGTTGGGTTTGTTCTTCAATGCTAAAGTCCAGACCAACGTTTTCAGATTTCATGACCATTCTAAGGCTCCTTTTCTCCAAGCGTAGACTAGACCTAATACAAGAATACTAATAAAGATTAATGCTTCAACAAAGGCAAGTAAGCCTAGTTTACTAAATGCAACTGCCCAAGGGTACAAAAATACCGTTTCTACGTCGAAGATAACGAAGGCAAGCGCAAACATATAATAACGAATATTAAATTGTACCCAAGCTCCGCCAATGGGTTCGCAACCAGATTCGTAGGTAGTACGACCTGCGGCTCCCGACTGTTTTGGGCTTAAAAGTCCCGATAGGGCTAATCCCGATAGGGGGACTAGCGTACAAATGATAATGAACACCAGTAAGTATTCGTATCCGCTTAAAACCAAGATGGATTACCTCTTCAAGCTAGCTTGACTATACTCAACATTATGAAACCAATCTTGAAGTTTTCTTCGTTAGGTGCGATGAAAACTCCAAAATTGATTTCTAGGAGTTGAGTAGATGCTGACTACATTATACGGGCGCGGCGGTAGATGAAAAATTGTTACAGACTAGAAATTTGTCTATGGTTTGACTTATATAATGAGGGCTTATGCCAAATGCTGTTGATTTAGCGCTTTAGCCGCGATCGCTGTTTTTGGCATAGCTTGTCATCATCTTGATAAATCTTACCGATTTGTCTCAAAATATATTCTTACTCCCTTCCCACCCAAAGAATAGGCGTTACAAAGTGAATAATTAGGCGTACGCCTAATTATTCACTGGGAAGGGAGTAATAACAAATTTAACTACTAATTTTTAAATTTAGAACATAGGCTGTGGGCTGCAAAGTGCGGCATGGTCTATCTCTGAAGATATTATTCACCATCTTATTTAATTAACAGGTTTAGGAAATTTCATGAGTCAAGGTTTAGCAACATTATTGCGTGTAGGCACACAAAAATCGCACTCAGCAGCAGAGAGTACTGACTTTATCAAGTGCTTTTTAAAGGGAGTAGTTGACAAGACTTCCTATAGCAGACTAGTCGGTAATCTTTACTTTGTTTACAAAGCGATCGAAGAAGAGTTTGAAGTCCACAAAAATGATCCCGTTCTGAGCAAGCTTTACTACCGCGAATTGTGGCGCGAAAAGAGTCTTGAACTCGATATGCTGTTTTACTTTGGCTCCAATTGGCGCACCGAAGTAAAACCTACCGCCGCCTGTGAAAAATATCTGGCGCGTATCCATGAAATTTCAGCTACCGATCCTGTATTGCTAGTTGCTCATGCTTACACTCGCTACATGGGTGATCTGTCAGGTGGTCAAATTCTCAAGAAAATTGCGAAAGAGGCGATGGGCTTGCAGGATAGCAATGGTACTGCCTTCTATGAGTTTGACGATATTCGCAATGCGGGTGAGTTCAAAAAACACTATCGTGAAGCGCTTGACACCTTGCCCGTAGATGCGGCAACAGCAGAGCGCATTGTTGATGAAGCTAATGCTTCTTTCCATATGAATATGGCAATGTTCCGTGAGCTAGAAGGTAGCTGGCTCTTAGCTTTGACTAAGTTTGGCTGGAATTCTTTGCTTACGAAGATCAAAGGCGAACCTAAAAATACTTCAGTTCGTCGCGAATCAAACGCTGCTAGTTAAATAAAAAAGCCGCGCATTGCGCGGCTTTTTTAAAGTTATATGGTGACAAATTCTTCGGCGGCGGTGGGGTGCATTGCCATGTGACTTGCTGAAGATGGCGATCGCTATCAAACTCAAAATTTGTCATAGTTTAAAAAATCAAAAAGCGAAAAGTGATGTAAACTGCTGCGGCACAGAGTTGCAAGATCATTACGGGAATACCATAGCGTAAAAATGTTTTAAAGGAAATTCGTTTGCCATACTGCTCAGCAACTCCAGCCGCAACAATGTTAGCCGATGCTCCTACTAAAGTTCCATTTCCACCTAACGTCGCTCCGTACATCATCGCGTAAAACAAAGGTAATACTTCAATAGGGAATTGACCTGTAAAATCTGACGCGAGGATGCTAGAACTAGCTAAGCCAACATTAACAACATATTGTTTGAGCAGGGGAACCATCGCTACAACAAGAGGGATATTCGGGATAACGCTAGATATTAACCCTATAAAAAACAGTAGGATAATAGAAGCCGATGCAATATTTTTGCCTAAAACAACCGCAATTATTCCCGACATACTGGCAATTACGCCCGTTTTCTCTAAACTTCCAATTAGAACAAAAACGCACATAAAGAAAATCAAAGTACTCCAATCAACATCTTGTAAAATATTTTTTACAGAATCGATTTTACTGTGGTGAGCCAACATCAGTGACAAAGCCGCCCCCAATAAGGCAATAGTTGCAGGAGATATAGGTATAGGTAGAGCTTCACCAATGGCAAAAAAGACCAGTACAAAGGCAGTAATTACTGCACCCACAATCAGAGTACGCGGATGCTCAACTTTGGGATGTGGAAGTTGATCGAGAGTCTCTAATTTTTTATTCCAAATTTTACGAAATAGAAATGGCAGCATTGCAACTATTACTCCGATCGCGATCGCACCCCCAAGACTTAATTTAAGTAAATAATCGAGGAAACTCATATTAATGGCATCCCCAACAATGTAAGTTGCAGGATCACCCACAATTGTGAGTAACCCTGCACTATTAGCAACAAATACCATCAAAATTAGCAATGGCACAAAGTCCACACCAATATCTTGAGCCATAGGTGGAATTAAGGGAGCCAGCAACATTACGGTTGTTGCATTTGGTAGAACTGCACAGATTGGTGTGGTAATAGCAACAATGCCTAACAAGAGGCGATCGCCCCTGCCTTTGGCAAAAATCACCATTTGGGCGGCAAGGTAGTCAAAAATTTTAGTTGGCTGAAATGATCGCACCATTACCATTACCCCAAAAAAGAGTCCCAACGTACCATGACTTTTGCCGATGTAGCTAATCGCTTCGGGCATGGTCATGATATTCGTAACGATCAATAACAAAGCACCCAAAAAAGCGGCAACCGTAAAATGTAGCCACTCAGTAATTAACAGAACAAATACACTGATAAATATAATTAGCGAAACTAAAGCTTGCCAAGTTGCCATTGTATTTAAATATAATTTATTCTTAATTTCGCGAAATACAGCTATATAGATAAATTTATTCGATATTTAGCGATATTTAGCGATATTTAGCGATGAAGTTGAATGATGCGGCTATTTGTCGGCTGAATTGGACGTGCATCAACTTGATAAATTTTTGCAAAGGTTTCAATTTGTTCTGCGGAAACCGTGATTGGTTCTACAAGAATATTCCATTTCACGCCTTCACTACAGGGGGGTGTGGTTAAAGAACCAGAATAGCTATAGTAAGACTTGCTCTTGGGTAAGAGATTGGTAGCATTAATCAGGCGATCGCTAATAGTATTAGTTTTACCCGTAGCTGGAATATTTTCCCAAATCTCTTTAATCAAAGAATTTTCTTTCCCTTGATTTAGCAACACACCCACTACAGCAAATTTGCCCGCTTCATTACGATGAACTAGATGTAGCTCTAACGCAGAAGCTTTGTTATTAATTGTATGTTCACTAGGGGTATGGAAATGGAATTGGAGGAGAGAAAATTTTTCTCCATTAATCGTCACGCTACTACCTTGGGCGTAGTTCACCTGAATTGTATGCCCGTTATTGACAACTACTAACGGAGAATGCTGATAATCAAAACTGATGTTTGCGGGATCTCTAACTACTGCATTTTTAATATTGATAGGGGATTGGGATCTACCTGTCTCACACAATTGAAAATCTTTGCTCAGTGATCCCCATTGGGTTGGATTTTCAGATCCTCCATATCCCCAATGGGGATTTGTTTCACCTGCTAAGGCGGATGGGGTTAATAATAATAATTTTCCTATGAATAATGCTAATAGCCATGCAGCTATTTTTCCATATCGACAAAATTTATTCATCTAAACAGGATATTCCCTTTAAATTTAAGCTAAACATAGCTAAATATATCTGTAGGAATTTTAAGTATCCAAAATCCCTACAAATTTTTACAAACTTAGCGCGATTTTCAAGCTTTTAAGGCTTTGAGTGACCCAGAGAAATTTTGGGAAGCGTCGCTTCCCAAAATTTCTCTGGGGGGGGTAATTAAGCGCAAAGCGCTATAACCAAATTAAAAAATTTTAAAAATATCTTGCCTAAATGTGCAAACTGGTACTATGATAAATAACGGTTAAATGGCGAGCGTAGCCAAGTGGTTAAGGCAGAGGTTTGTGGTTCCTCCACTCGTGGGTTCAATTCCCATCGTTCGCCCTTACAGTTAAAAATAGAGAGTGTGCTTAGCATACTCTCTATTTTTTGGTATTCTGACGCTTATTTTTAGGACGGCTGTATTTTCATGGGTAAGACAGTTGTAAGGTTTTGGGCGATCGCCTTAATCGCACTTTTGAGTGTCGGATCTTTCAGTAGCTTATTCCCACAGGGCTTAACGGCTGAGGGCAATACGATCGCGATCGCGGTTGCTGCACCTTTAAGCGGTGATGGCGCTAGTGGCGGACAAGAAATCGTGGACAGTATCAAGCTATATATTGATGCAACTAATCGCGAGGGGGGAATTAATGGTCGTCAGTTTAAACTAAATATTTATGATGACAAGGGTAATGTGGATGGGGCAACTCAAGTTGCGAAGGACATTACCAAAAGTGATGCTCTTGTAGTTTTGGGCCATCGCTCCTCCGATGCCTCGATCGCGGCGGGTAGCATTTACCAAGATAAGAAATTACCAGCGATTACGGGGACAGCGAATAATCCCAAGGTTACGAGCGATCGCCCGTATTATTTTCGGCTGATTTATACCAATCCTGCCCTTGCGAAAACCCTATCGATCTATGCACAGCAAGTATTGCAGATCAAAACTGCCAGTGTAATTTATGACAAGGCTAGTAAAAATGAACTTGCTCAGTCTGAAGTAATTAAATCCGCCTTTGAAGCCAATGGTAATGGCAAAATTCAAAAAATCTGGGCGATCGACTCTGACCCAAATAATCGCAAAGCTTCAGTTCAGCAAATCGTTAATGAAATTGCGGCTGAGCCTGAAGCGGGAATTTTGTTTTTAACTTTATCTAAAGAAGAGGTTGCTGAAGATTTATTAGTAGCACTTAAGCAAAAAGGGATCAAAAATCCGATTTTGGGTGAGCAGGCTCTCGGTCGAGAAGATTTTGCTAAACGCTTTGCAAAATATGATGAAGAAAAGAAAAATGCAGGTTTCTTTACCGATGGGATGTATGTGCCGTTACCGATCTTGTTTGATAGTGCAGGAGCCGATGCTCAGGATTTCTTGACATCCTATCAAAAAGCCTATAACAAGACTCCTTCGTACTTAGGGGCAAAGTTTTATGAGGTGGCGATCGCCGCAGTGGACGCAATTCGTAAAGCTAATCCTAAAGGCGCAAACCTAGATGGCGATCGCGAACAGATGCGTGATGCTCTGTCAAAACTCAACAATCGCAAAGTCGGGATCAGAGGCTTAACGGGTTTGCTGTACTTTAATAGCGATCGCAATAGTGATCAGCCTGTGCGCCTTGCCCAATTCCAAAACCAAAAGCTGATTTCGGCATCTCAGCAATTTACGCCGATCGCCAATCCTGAACGGTTGAATTTACCCAAAGAATTGCAATCGGGCAGCATTGTCCAGTCGGGTGATCAATATTTTTGGCGGCAGCGTGTGGTTTACGCAGGCATGGATATTAATAAGCTCAATCGGATTGATAAATCCACCTTTACCGCCGATTTTTATGTATGGTTCCGCTATAGCGGCGGCGATGAGCCTACCGAAATTCAATTTCCTGAGGCGGTTAGCAATAGCGTCAATCCTACGGCTCCCGTCTTTGATGGCAAAGCCCCGATCAAGGCTCAGGTAGTCAATGGCTTAAACTATCGCCTCTATCGGGTGCGGGGTGAGTTCCGTAATGCCTTCGATTTTCGCGACTATCCCTTTGATTCGCAAAGATTGAATTTACGGTTTGATAATCCCAATTTATCGACGGAAAGACTGGTTTATGCGATCGATAAGGTTGGTTTAAAATTACCCAGATCTGAAGCCGAAGATCGTAAACCATTTCAAGGGCTGCAACTTTGGAATTTTAAAGACATTACTTACTTTCAAGATTCTTCGCGCAGTACTTCCACTCAAGGCGATCCCGATCTATTTCAATCTAATGTTCAAGTGGAATATCCTGGTTTAAGTATCCGCATGACTTTTCAGCGCAAAACCTTAGTATTCCTCTCTAAGAATGTGTTGCCGTTAATTTTACTCTCGCTCTTAACCTATTGCTGCCTATTCTTCCCCTATACAATGTTTGTCCCCCGCACAATGGCTCCTGCTTCAGCGTTGCTATCAGGAATTGTGTTGCTACTCTCCTTTAACAATCAACTTCCTGAAGTCGGCTATACCGTAGCGATGGAATATGTGTTTTATGTTTATTTCTGTCTCTGTTTATTCCCGATTCTGGTCACAGTAATCGGCACAAAACTAGAAAGAGATGGACATAAGAAAGCATTTAAATATCTAAATATCGCTTCGTGGATTATCTATCCATTGATTTTGATAATTACAATCTCGACTTTTGCGATCGCCTATAGCGATCGCCTAGTTTAAAAACCTAAAACCTGTAACGCATTGTGAGAAAGCATTCTCAGAGTGCGTTACAGGTTTTAGAGTCTAGCTATCTATTTGGTTTCTGCGAGTAAATTAGCTAGTCGAGGATATTTAGAGACTAAACCGAAGGTTTCAGGAGAAACCACATCATAGGTGAAATGCCGTTGGGCCATACAAAAACGATCCCATGCAGCAACTTCAATATGGAATAGTTTGATGATCGCCTTAACCAGAAATGGTGTCAGTTCAAATTGCCAGCCAATTTTTAAATTCAAAAATTCACACATTTGCACGATTAGTTCCTGTACGGTTAAGCGCTGCATTCCTAAAACTAAGCGAGCAGGCGATCGCGGAACTGATGGCGCAGTAAGTAAATGTGTAACTACCTGAGCAATATCGATCGCATGGACAAAATGAAAACTACCATCAGTTTTAAAAAATCTCGCATATGGCACATACTTGAGAATATCTTTTAATCCTTTGGAAAGATGGGAATAGGGCTTGTCCTTAGCACCTCCAAAAACGAGAGTCGGAAATACCGTAATTAGGCGATCGCGAATACTTGAATTTTCTAAGGTTTCTAGGCAGGCGTGTTTTGAAGCAATGTAGTCCGTGCCAATTTCACCTGCTTCAGGAATAATTTGGTTATGGGAATCGAGAATGCTTGCTGTAGAAAAATAGATAGCGCGTTCACAAACCTGTGGATCGAGCAAAGAAAATAATTCTAGGGTTTTATCACGGTTAACCACAAAAGCTTCTTGACCACCCCATCCTGCCGCAGTACTCACCACAAATTCCATCGTGCGGAGTAGGTCTTTGTGATTACCGATATTTTGCATTGAGTCTTCGATAACATGCACATTCGGGCGATCGCTTAGGTCGATTTGTAATTTGCGGCGATCGCGCACTAATAGATATAGATCATAGTCAGTTTTTTCTAAAAGCATCTCGATCAAATAATGACCGACACAACCGCTTGCACCCGTAATAAAAACTTTTTTTGGCATTAAATTCTAATCAATGAGTAGATCGGATTATAGCGTTTTCCAGTCTAATGGATTACAGAGGTTTGTTTCTCCACCTTCGTCGGGGAAATAAACCTCCGTAATATGAACTACCCCACCCTGCTACGCGAGGATGGGGTTTCTAAATTCCCATCAAGCAGAGAGAGTTTTTTACGCTTCTTCGAGCCAAGTTGCTGCAAACCGCCATAAGTAGGGATTGGAGTAGAGCTTAGCTCTCCACGTTTGACGATGCCCGTTCCAGACACCGTAGAACCATACAAAACCCAGTTGAGCATGACCTTAGCCGCCGCCACATCTCTATCTTCGATGCAACCACACTCACAGTTATGAACGCGCTCACTGAGTTCTTTTTTCTGAACACGACCACACATAGGGCAAGTTTGAGAGGGCTTAACTTTTTGAGTAGGGATCTCTGTATAGCTGCCCCCTGCCTCATTGACCTTATAATCAATCGCAGATTTCAGCATACCGATCCCAACATCAAGCATATTGCGGTTAAGTCCAGTTTTCTGAGCTTTACGCTTACTGCCCTTCTTTGCCTTGTGGGTCATGCCCTTAATATTGAGCTTTTCTGTAGCAATTAGGCTATTACTGCGAACTATATTGCTACTTACTTGATGCACCCAATCTTGTCTCTGCCTGCCAACCTTGCGGATCATGACAGAGACTTTGCGCTGTGCTTTTTTGTATCGATTAGAAGCTTTAATCTTCTTTTTACGATTTGGCGATCGTTTGCGGCGTTTTTCTTTGTTGGCATTTTTGATTTCCTTAGCAGCTTTCGCTAAGAATTTAGGAGCCTCAATAATTTCACCGTCACTCATGGCAACCGCATGATGTACTCCAAAATCTAAACCGATTACACCGTCACCAGTAATGCGAACTACTTCACAGTTCACCGTAATTGACGCATACCATTTCCCATTGCGATTAAGTATGGTGCAAGTACTAGGATTACCCCATTGCCTTGCTGACCCACGCATTTGAATCTTGCCTAGATTGGATAGCTCCAAACAGCCATTAACACCATCGGTTAGAGTTTTCCACCCTGCTTTGCATGGGTAAGTCCATCCTGAATAATGGCGAATTGACTTGAATTTGGGATAACCGATTTTTTGCGTAAAGAATCTTTGGTATGCAAAGTCAACTCGTTTTAGGGTTGCTTGCAATGCGTGAGAACCAAGTACTTTGTACTCAGTCCATACTTTTTTGAACTCTGGCAATTGGTTTTGTTGATCGAAATAGGTAACAGACTTATTTTCATGCTGATAACCATCTCTACGATCTGCAAGTGCAGAATTATATTCATTCGCTGTCGCTCAATTTATTTGCTGGTCGCTTTCATCCTCTCCCTGCTTTCGGGGGCGGCGAGGAAGGGGGATTTCGCTCCGTTAGGTTAAAAACAAAAAAAGAGGGTTGCGGCACAACCCTCTTTTTTTGTTAGGTATGGGAGGCGCAAAGCGCCTCCCATACCTAGCGTATAAAGCCTTTTCTTTTTTTGTTATTTAACTGATTTTACGTGGAAGTTCTCAAGACCCTCACCCCTAGACCCTCACCCCTTTTGGGAGCTACGGTGTACACATAAGTTGTCAGCTATAGCGCGAGT
>DCSN01000177.1:12593-15193 GCA_002325645.1 Pseudanabaena sp. UBA1465 | reverse complement strand
AGGGGGAAGAAGAAAATTTAATTTATTCTCCCCCCTTTTTAAGGGGGGGCTGGGGGGATCTAAACCCTGAAACGTAGATAAAGAGACTTGTGTGTACACGGTAGCTTTTGGGAGAGGGGAACAAAAAAGTAGTCTTACTCCCCCTCTCCCTTAATGGGAGAGGGGGCTGGGGGGTGAGGGCGATATTCGTTCCATGTAACATCAGTTATTTAATAAACAACATTTCTTGATAGGTTGGCAATGGCCATAGATCATCAGCAACTTCACCTTCCAAGGCATCTACATAGCCTCGGACTGTATCCATCAAAGGACGCACAGTTTGCGAAAGAAACTGCATATGTGCTTCAGTAGATTCAAAATCATGACTAGCCAAAGCATCGCTCAGCTTGCTGACCCCATCGATCGCTAACTTGATGAGAGATGCGATTTTTTCAAGAGTGTCCTTGTCAAACTCAACACCGATTTCCTTAAGACTGAGGGCCGCATTGGCAAGATCAGACAGATAACGGGTTGCCGCAGGATAAATCAAAGTTTTGACCATGCTGATCACCAACTTTGCTTCAACTTCAATCGAGAGAATGTATTGCTCAGCGTAGGTTTCAAAGCGGCTAGCTAATTCAACAGGAGATAAAACTCCGAGCTTACTGAATAATTCTTCGACTTCTGGTTCCTTCAGGACAGGCAAAGCATCGGCGGTGGTGCGAAGGTTGCGTAAGCCGCGTTGTTCGACTGCTTCCTTGTGCCATTCTTCAGAGTAGCCATTACCATTGAAGATGATCGCGCCATGCAATTCCATGACTTGCTTAAGCACCGTTGCAATCGCATTGTTTAATCCCAAGCCTTTGGCAATTTCGGCTTCAAGCTGATCGCCTACCCAGTTGAGGGAGTCCGCCAAGATAGAATTCATCGCCACCAGAGGACCAGATACAGACTGATTAGAACCAACGGCACGAAATTCAAAACGGTTGCCTGTGAATGCAAAAGGCGAAGTACGGTTGCGATCGCCTGGATCTTTAGGCAATACAGGCAAAGTATCTACACCAATATTTAGAAAACCTCTGCTGGTGGAACTCTTGAGATCGCCTTGACGAATTTGCTCAAATACATCCTCAAGCTGAGTACCCAAATACATGGAAATGATCGCAGGTGGGGCTTCATTTGCACCTAAACGGTGATCATTGCCAGCAGTTGCCACAACTGAGCGCAACAAAGGCCCATACTTATGTACCCCACGAATAACCGCACCACAGAATACTAAGAACTGAGCATTTGAGTGGGGAGTATCACCAGGATCAAGTAAATTTCCTTGAGTAGCATTACCAACCGACCAGTTGACATGTTTACCAGATCCGTTAATGCCTGCAAAGGGTTTTTCATGAAGCAGGCAAACAAATCCATGCTTCTTGGCAGTGAATCGCATGATTGTCATGATCATTTGCTGGTGATCGGTGGCAACGTTAGCGGCTTCATGGACTGGGGCGATTTCAAATTGTCCAGGGGCGACTTCGTTGTGACGAGTTTTTGCAGGAATGCCAAGGCGGTATAGACGCTCTTCGACATCTTGCATAAATACTTGGACGCGCTCTGGAATTGCGCCAAAGTAATGGTCATCAAATTGTTGACCCTTAGCTGATGGCTTACCAAAAAGGGTGCGACCTGCGAGTAACAAGTCAGGACGAGCATTAGCAAAGTTGGAATCGATTAAGAAATATTCTTGCTCTGCACCGCAGCTAGAGTTGACGGGTGCGATTTCTTTTTCACCCAAAATCTTCAGAACTCTGGCGGCAGCTTTGCCCATAGCCGCATTTGATCGCAGCAAGGGTGTTTTTTTATCGAGAGCTTCACCAGTCCAAGATACGAAAACTGTGGGAATGCAGAGGGTGGAACCATTGTCGGTTTCCATGATGTATGCAGGGCTGGTGACATCCCATGCGGTATAGCCACGGGCTTCAAAGGTGGAGCGAATACCACCATTGGGGAATGAAGACCCGTCAGGTTCACCTTGGACTAGTAATTTTCCTGCAAATTCTGAAATGGCAGTTCCATCACTCTGGACAGAGATAAAGCCATCATGCTTTTCGGCGGTAGCGTTGGTCAGAGGATAAAAGACGTGGGCGTAGTAGAGAGCGCCTTTAGAGATTGCCCAATCTTTCATTGCTAAGGCGATCGCATCAGCAACTGAGCTATCAAGAGGTTCTCCAGTTTGGATTGTCTTTTTAATTGATTTAAAAACTGGCTTAGGCAGGCATTCCTGCATTTTGCTCAGAGTAAACACATCGGTCGCCCACAATTCTTCCAACCGCTTCGGTGCTTTTTTGGGCTGTGTCTCGCGATTGGTGATCTGATAGATGGCTTGAATGCGTGACTCGTTTCCGCTCATGGTTGTTTTAGGAGATATTGTCAAGTTTTTATAATCATACTCAAGATATATCTATCAAATAGATAAAAAAGATACCGATTTGATCGCACTTGATTGGTATGTAATCACACACAGAATCCAAAGACGTAAATTTTTTTGGTTTTCGTATTTAAATAAGGACGACACTTTGCGTTGCCCTCAATTGAATAAGATACTCGCTTCCCACCCAAAGAATAGGCGT
>DCSN01000177.1:7702-12479 GCA_002325645.1 Pseudanabaena sp. UBA1465 | reverse complement strand
ACGCCTAATTATTCACTGGGAAGCGAGTAGAAGTGCTGTTTGGTGATTCCTCTTTTGGGTTGTAAATCGAAAAAATCATAAACTCTTGCAAATATATCTCGATTAGTGTAAGTTAATAGCAGGGCTATCCTATTCCCCCCCGTGTAGCCCTAGTATCCCCGAAATGGCAATTACTTCCGAAAGGGGTAAGCGCAAATCAGTAGACCTAGAGCTATCCGCTACATATACGGTATGGTGGCTACTGATGCCGAAGGGATATTTTGTAATCCTAAAACCGAATAAAAAAGAAGGCTCGCGTTGCGAGCCTTCTTTTTATGTCAATTAAAATCCAAGGAAATCTTTGAAAGCGCGGCGGAGCGCCGCTTTCAAAGATTTCCTTAATAGGCTGTGTTAACCGCCAATTTGTGACATGGTGCGAAAATAACTTTTTTGTTCACCAGTGCCGCGATCGCGTTCTTTAAAATTAATTTCCTCTTTGAAATTGAGTAAATCGCGCACCGCCATCCGTAATTCCGCAAAATGTGTTCCCTGGCGCAGGGCAGTTTTAAGATCAATCTGTCCCGCTTCGTTTAATAGGCAAGGACGCAATAGCCCATCGGCCGAGAGACGCATCCGATTGCAGCGATCGCAAAAACACTCAGACATTTGACTAATAAAGCCTAAGGTTCCCTTAGCGTTGGGAATTTGGAAGACATCAGCAGGCCCATTGCCCTTGCAGTTACTAGCGTCTAAACCATAGCGATCGCGAATTTGTTGGCTCAGGGTTGCTGAGTCAACCCAGCCTTTATGGGTAAATAGGTTGTCATTCCCGATCGGCATAAATTCAATAAATCGGATATGCCAACGCCGATCAATGCTGAGGGCTGCTAGGTCTAAGATTTCGCGATCGTTTACATCGGGTACGACGACCACATTTAACTTCAGGGGATCGAAACCCACTTCATAGGCAGCAAGAATGCCTGACCATACTTTTTCCCAGAGATTGCGTCCTGTAATCTGGCGAAATACATCGCGATCGAGGGAATCGAGGCTAATGTTAATGCGCCGCAAACCTGCTTCGTATAGTGGCTTTGCCAAATCGCTTAGCAAAAAACCATTGGTGGTCATTGACAAATCTTCTACCCCTCGTAAATTAGCGATCGCCTCTACTAAATCCACCAAATCTCGCCGCAATAGAGGCTCGCCGCCCGTCAGTCGAAATTTTTTAAAACCGACGGGAATAAATACTTCTTGGATTAGATTAATTACCTCAGTATTGGTGAGACTTTCCTGTGCTTGGATATATTCGACTTCAGCACCTTCTGGCATACAGTAGGTGCAACGAAAATTGCAGCGATCGATCAAGCTGATCCGAAGGTAGTCAACATTGTTCACAGATTTTTTTTCGCATTACAGATGATAATCTCTCGTTATATCGCAAAAAAACAAAAAAGAGTTGTGGCACGAAGCGCCACAACTCTTTTTTGTTTTAAACAAGGGGCTTAAGCCCCTTGCCTGTACTGCACAAAGGGAAAAACGCTATATGATAGAAAAGCAATTAATCAAGATATGTTAAACCATGACTTCACAATACGCCTATATACGCGGGACTTTTGTTCCTCTCGAAGATGCCACAATCAGTATCCGCACCCACGCTTTTCTATATGGTACGGCTGTTTTTGAAGGAATTAAGGCGTATTGGCTACCTGAAGAAGACCGTATGGCAGCATTTCGACTCAAAGAGCATTATCAACGCTTAATTCAAAGCTGTCGGATTATTGGGCTGCAACATCCTCTTGATGTTGACACCATGATCAATATCACTACAGAATTATTGCACCGTAATCAATGTAACTCTGCTACCTATTTACGTCCGATTATTTATAAGTCTGATCTTCGCATTGGACCAATTCTGAAGGTTCCCCATACCCACGATGATTTTTGTTTGTTTAGTGTGCCGATGGATGGCTATCTTGATACTAGCAACGGCATTAAGGTTGGGGTTTCTTCATGGAGACGTTTAGATGATAACGCAATTCCCGCTAGAGCAAAGGTAAATGGAGCTTATGTTAATACGGCTCTTGCGAAAACCGATGGCTATGCGTCTGGTTTTGATGATGTGGTTGTGTTGACTAATGATGGTCATGTCGCGGAAGGAAGTGCGATGAATCTCTTTTTAGTGAGAGATGGCAAATTGATCACTAGTTCTATTACTGACAATATTCTCGAAGGTATTACTCGTGGTTCTATAATTGAGTTAGCGGCAAAGGAACTAGGTGTGGAAACAGTATCGCGCACCATCGATCGCACTGAGCTATATATTGCGGATGAGGCTTTCTTTGTCGGTACGGCTACTGAGCTTGCGCCAATCACTAGTTTCGATCATCGTCCTGTTGGGGATGGAACGATTGGTGAAATCACGAAGAAACTGCGTGACCTATATAGCAAGGCTGTTCAGGGTCTATTACCTGATTATCATCATTGGCTAACCAAGGTTTAAAAATCTATAAAAAAGCATAAAAAAGCATAAAAAAGCCTCGCATCGCGAGGCTTTTTTATGCTTTAACGAAAGCGCGATCGCCAAATTCTTTGATACTCACTGTCATTCAGTCCACCTGAACTATTCAGGTTATTTTGTTGGATAGTTTGATTGAGAGCCGCAATACGCTCGCTGGTTCCAGGGTGAGTGCTTAAAAAGGTAGGAGCGCCGCCACCACTAGAACTAGATAGTTTTTGCATGAAGGCAGGCATCGCTCTGGCGGCAAAACCTGCTCGCGTAATATTCATCAAGCCTCGGCGATCGGCATCAAATTCGGCTTCGCGGCTGTTAGGCAAACGCAGCGCTAGATCTACGCCAATGCCAACTAAGCGATCATCAGCAACACCCGCAATTGTGGCAATACCTTGCGCGATCGCCATTTGCTTCATTTGCTCCAGTGCATGACGACCTGCGATATGTCCCATTTCGTGACCAATGACACTGGCTAACTGCGCCACATTGTCAGAAGCGGCGATCGTGCCTGTATTGATGTAAACAAAGCCGCCCATGGTGGCAAAGGCATTGAGATTATTGTCGTCAACTACGCGAAAAGTGTAGGGAATATTGGGGCGATCGCTGGTTGGTACAAGCATTTGTCCTAGGCGATTAACCAGAGCATTTGCCGCAGGATCGCGACTAAGCCTAACTTGTTGCTGAATTTGGGCATCGATCTGTCGGCCTAGGGCAACTTCATCATTATCACCAATGCTAGAAAGTTGAATGATTTGAACAGCCGACGGTAAAATGCGAAATAAATCAGACAGATCAAAGGCATTCACCACAAGAGGATTGACGGTAACTGCCAACAATAATGACATCAGTGAAACAGTCGTAAATTTCCAATAATGCTGAAACTTACAATTAATTGAGTCTAATAATCGACTTGATAACTTAGCGATCGATGTTTTCATATTTACAATTACCTCAAGCTTTACTCAGCTTATACTCACTAGATTTGTGCATAACATACAGGCTTTGCCCCATCCCACTTTTAACTGTGCCAGCTTACTTAGCACAATGGCAACCTATGGCTCTAGATCTTATTATCTATGGATTACAGAAATGCTGACGAAAAATCTATCGAGAAAGTTGCAAAAATCTATAAACCCAAAGAGAGGGGTGGCGCTTCGCGCCACCCCTCTCTTTGGAATATTTTGGTGATTTCTACTATAATTAAATAAGTTTAATAAATACTTAGCAAATAATTAGCGAGGCAAACTGTGTTTCTCACCGCCCCTCCAACTACTAAGATTGCAGAAATTAGCGATCGCCAACTTGCCCATGATGCGATTCCTCAAGATCTATTTACGGCGATCGCCGATCTTAAAAAAGAACTGAACGCCGTTATTTTGGCGCATTATTACCAAGATCCTGATTTGCAAGATATTGCTGACTATATCGGCGATTCCCTTGGACTGTCTCAAGCGGCGGCTAATTGTCAAGCAGATGTAATTGTCTTTTTGGGCGTGCATTTTATGGCCGAGACCGCCAAAATTTTGAACCCAAATAAGCTGGTATTACTGCCCGACCTTGATGCGGGTTGCTCCCTAGCCGATGGCTGTCCACCCGATCGCTTTGCCGCGTTTAAAGCAGACCATCCCGATCATTTGGTGATTTCCTATATAAATTGCTCGGCAGAGATCAAAGCCTTGAGCGATATTATCTGCACTAGCTCTAATGCTGTGGCGATCGTTAATCAAATTCCGCAGGATCAGCCAATTATTTTTGCGCCCGATCGCAATCTGGGGCGTTATGTGAGCGAACAAACGGGGAGAGATCTCTTACTGTGGGATGGAGCTTGCATGGTGCATGAAATATTTTCCGAACGTAAGTTAGTGGAACTAAAAATAATTCATCCCCAAGCTGATATCGTTGCTCATCCTGAATGTGAAGCCAATATATTACGCCATGCGGATTTTATTGGCTCTACCACGGGTTTACTAAAATATGTGCAGAACAGCGATCGCCAAGAATTTATCGTAGTTACAGAATCTGGTGTAATTCACCAAATGCAAAAAGCTGCTCCCTTAAAGAAATTTATTCCCGCCCCACCAACCAGTAATTGCGCCTGTAACGAATGCCCTTATATGCGTCTCAATACCTTAGAAAAGGTTTATCTGACCATGAAGAATCGCTCGCCTGAAATCATTCTCGATGAAACAATTCGCCAAGCTGCGCTCAAACCAATGCAACGCATGTTAGCAATGTCAATCTAAGTATTGATCTTTATGTATTACAAATAAATTTCCAAAAAGCTTG
>DCSN01000177.1:0-7644 GCA_002325645.1 Pseudanabaena sp. UBA1465 | reverse complement strand
CAAGCTTTTTGGAAATTTATTTGGGTTTTAAGAAAGCGTAAAGCGCTGGATCTCATTTATAGAGATTAATATTTTTTTTCACCGCAAACTGCTTGTACTGTTGATGATTGTCGATCAATTCATCTAGTAATTTCTGCACCAAATTCCAGTCAGCAAAGCCATGACTAGTTTCAGCAATGATTTGTTGGCGCAGAACTCTAACCTTTTGGAGATTATCTTGTGTCATGGATTCATTTTGTTGTCCCAAGTCCATTTAATCTATCGTTGTTTATATCTAGTATTTAGTATCGTAGGACTCAAAAGCTAAAATAAATCTGCAAATCATGATATAAACGATTTTTGTCATATAACTTAAATTATCAAGAAAGTCTTGTTAGGAGCGAGTAGCGACCGATCGCGCCGCTACGAGTTTGTTAATTTAATGCAAATGCCAACAGCTATATACTGGGAAAAGACAAACTTTTATACTCTATATATTTTCAACTCTAGGCAGGAAAATCCATTAATGCTGATGTACACAGTCGAAATTACTCTCAAAAACAATCCGATCGCTTTGTCCGTACAGCGCAAGGAACAGGAACACGCCGATTCGCTTTATCGTGAGATTGCTAAGGCGATCGCTGATGGTAATACTAAAATTGTAGAATTAACTTGCGAAAAGCAAGAAGGTAAGAAGATCTCAGTACTTGTGAGCGAGATCTCAGCCGTACAGGTTTCCGAAAAATCAGGAGCTTCGGCAAATCTCGGTGCAGGTTTTATCCGCGGCTAACCTTCAACTCCTCACGCCCTTCCCACCCAGAGATTAGAGGTGCGGCGCTTTGCGCCGCACCTCTAATCTCTGATTGGGAAAGGAGTAAACTATAGGGAGAGTTTTTGAACTCCTCTATAGCTTTTCCCTATTGCATATTTGCCCTATCAGCTAATCCATGCTCATCGAACAACCTGTTACTACTGCGGCCATTACCGTTCGCGAACTTTCTTTTGCTTGGACTTCGGGCGAGACTGTCCTCGATCGCTGTAGTTTGTCAGTACCTAAAGGGGAATTTTGGATGCTATTAGGTACTAATGGCAGTGGTAAATCAACTTTACTTAGGCTCTTGGCAGGCTTGCTCAAAGCAAAATCGGGTGATATCGAAATCACCAATCCAGTGGGCTTTGTATTTCAAAATCCCGATCATCAATTAGTCATGCCCACAGTTGGTGCAGATATCGCCTTTGGTCTAGTCTCCGAAAATCTCTCCTATCCCGAAACCCTGCATCGAGTCAAAGAATCCCTTAGCGCCGTCAATCTCTCGCAGATGCTCCGCCGTCCCATCTATGCGCTCAGTGGTGGTCAAAAACAACGGGTAGCGATCGCGGGGGCGATCGCTCGTCATGCAGAAGTTTTATTACTAGATGAACCAACGGCTTTACTAGATAGCGAAAATCAAATTGATTTAGTTGCCTCAGTACGCGATCTGGTCAAACAAAAAAATCTCACCGCCCTATGGGTGACTCATCGCTTAAATGAGCTTGATTATGCCGATGGAGCATTTTTATTAGAGAATGGCAAAGTAATTGACCAAGGCGATCCAATACGTTTAAAACAAGTATTACTAAAACATGGATAAAACCTTGAAAGCGCGGCAAAGCCTTGCTTTCAAAGTTTTATTGGGTTTTAATCTAGCGCAAAGCACTGTAATTTTCATGAAAAATTTAAATACATGATTATAATCTTGCTGTTTGTGAAATAAAACCTTTTACTAAGTATAACTTTTAGCCTGGTGTGACATTAATTCTAAATAGTATGGATAGTCACAATGACATCGCAAAGGGGGGCTTTATGAAGAAATGTTTCACCACGCCAATTTTTCTTTAAAAATATTTATATTGATGTGCGGGTAAAATGACTGTAAAGATTTATGAGAAGTTTATGGTGAATAATCATACTTAATTATTTTTTAATCATCGATTGATCCCTTACAGCTACTCAACACTTGGCATTTAATTCTTATCTTTTTCAAGACGGGGATCGCTCATCTAGTAATGATCTCTATTTTTTGCGCTTATAATCGTTGCATAGTTAATTTGCGACTTTAAAAATGCATCAGGTTCATAATTATCTGAAGCTAAATTTTTAAACAAGTTCACTTTTTAGAGACTACTCCTTTATAAATACATTTAATTAATTCCCGCTAACTTCCTAGTTTCTAAAAAATCTAACTTATTATTGTAGTGAATCTGTGACAATCACTAAATAACTGGACAAGATCATGTATGGCACTCTAGTTCGTTAAAAAAGCATCTAAAATCACTCTAAAATTACATTTGCAATTTTTTTATAAATAATCTAACGTTCAAATTTAACCTATAAAACCTACAATAAGGAGCTATCCAAAATGATTGAATCTATTCGCTGTCCTAATTGTGGTGCGATCGCCGAGCGTCACCATCTCTCCTACCTTGGTCAAGTCAAAACCCAATGTGAAGAATGCGACTACTTATTAGTCATGTGTACTCGCAGTGGTCATGTACTAGAATCCTATGCGCCCGGTTTACCATCACCACGATCGCTACAGCCAATAGCTACTCGCCTCGCTTCCCTCCCTCAACGTCAAGTCAATAATTCTCGGACTAGAGATATTGCGGCTCTGCGCGTTTAAGCTATCACAAGAGGAAACTTGGATTTAGATGCAATTACCTACAACAAAAAATGGCTCTCTTGGATTCTGTCGCAACAGCTAATCGGATCTGAGAGAGCCAAAAATTTGAGTAGTAATAGCAGACCAAAAAAAGTTAAAATTCAAAAGCTCTAGGTCGTCAGCTACTAACAACAGCATAAAATCGATAACCCAAAGCGCGATCGGGATTTGAAGCTTACCAGATCAAATCAACCAATTACCGATAACCGATTACCCATCAACCAATAGACCACTGTTAATTAAGAAACCGAAACATGGCTCCCATCGCCAAACTACTGATTGCCAATCGAGGTGAAATTGCCCTCCGAATTATTCGGACTTGCGAAGAATTAGGAATCCCGACAGTTGCTGTTTATTCCGATGTCGATCGCAATTCGTTGCATGTACAGCTAGCCCACGAAGCGGTCTGCATTGGTGATTCTCCCAGCAGCAAAAGCTATCTGAATATTCCAAATATCATTTCTGCCGCCATTACTCACAATGCTACAGCGATTCACCCTGGCTATGGCTTCTTGTCAGAAAATGCCCGTTTTGCAGAAATTTGCGCCGATCATAACTTGCTGTTTGTTGGTCCTAGCCCTAATTCGATCCGCTCGATGGGTGACAAGTCTACAGCCAAGAAAACCATGCAAAGGGCGGGTGTACCAACGATACCTGGTAGTGAAGGCTTAATCGAGTCGGAAGAGCAGGCGATCAAGACTGCCCATGATATTGGCTTTCCCGTAATGATTAAGGCAACCGCAGGCGGTGGTGGTCGAGGAATGCGTCTAGTCGATCGTCCCGATGATTTACTACGTTTGCTTCGGGCTGCCCAAGGTGAAGCCGAGGCTGCTTTTGGTAATGGTGGGGTTTATATGGAAAAGGTCATCGAAGATCCTCGCCATATCGAAATTCAAATTTTGGCGGATATGCATGGTCATGTGGTGCATTTGGGTGAAAGAGATTGCTCAATTCAACGTCGTCACCAAAAATTATTAGAAGAAGCGCCTAGTAGTGCGGTTAATCCCAAATTGCGTGAAAAAATGGGCGATGCGGCAGTAAAAGCGGCTAAGGCGATTAATTATGTTGGCGTGGGAACAGTCGAGTTTTTACTGGATAAACACGGCAAGTTTTATTTCATGGAAATGAATACCCGTATCCAAGTGGAGCATCCTGTAACGGAAATGATTACAGGTATTGACCTGATCGCTGAACAGTTGCGGGTTGCCCAAGGCGATAAGCTCCAATTCCAGCAAAAGGATATTGAAATTCGTGGTCATGCGATCGAATGTCGGATCAATGCTGAAGACCCTGATCACAATTTTCGTCCTAATCCCGGTCGGATTAGTGGCTATTTACCTCCTGGGGGGCCGGGAGTTCGCATGGATTCCCATGTTTATACGGATTATGTGATTCCGCCCTATTACGATTCGCTGATTGCGAAATTAATTGTTTGGGGTATCGATCGCCCTTCCGCAATTTTACGCATGAAACGAGCTTTGCGTGAATGTGCGATTACGGGCGTACCAACGACAATTCCTTTCCATCAAAAGGTTTTAGATGATGAGGAATTTAGACAGGGGCATGTTTATACTAACTATGTGCCATTGCTGCAAGCAAGATTAGAAAATCAAGAATAAAGAAAAGCACCCCAAAGGGGTGCTTTTCTTTATTCTTAACGGCAATCTAAGGATAAATTAGGGGAAAGTCTTGAACATATTTTCCATCGCATTCATACTTAGCGCGAAATTCCTGTAAAACCATGCGATCGCCCTCTAGTTTATAACTAGCCGATGAGCCACAATCACCTAAGCCACGAAACTTGGTGAAGTTAGTGATAGTCTGCGATCGCACGTTAACTCTGGGCGCACCAGCAATCCCGCGATCGCTAAAGCGCTTAGGTTTTTCGCCCCCTTTCCCTTCTTGGAAACTATCAAATTCAAGGGGAATTGCGCGAGGCTTAGGTGATTCATCAATCCAAAGCACATATTCAAAAGCCCCTTGATAAGCAGCGAGAAAACATTGGATTTGGACTAGATATTTTGTGTCAGAAAGCTGGAATACCCTAGAACCCATACCTCTTGTACCGTCCTCAGCACGAAAATTGTCTTTGCAAACTCCTAAATTTTCGCGATTCTGCAAAACATATTCCAACGGCGTGGCGTTAGTAGTGCTGGATGTAGATGTACTGGATCGGGAAAGATATCTCAATAATTGCTCTTCACTTAGTTTTCCATTTGGGAAAGTTACACGCAATACAGGTTCAGGGTTTTGGGTGGTTGGTGATTCGAGGGTATAGATATATCCATCATTCTTAAATTCGATTCTTCCAGATTTTTGGGGATTATAATTCATTGCCTCCAAATCTAAACCGCCACTACCATCTTTGTTACGGCTGATGTAATAGCGAGGACGATCAGGAGCGTTAGTATCCGCACAAATATAAACTCGATAATTAGAAGTTTCCCCATAGGCATAGGTTATTTTTGACTTGCCACAGATACTATTATCTTCAATTTCTTTGATATCACCGACAGCGATCGCCTTTGCCGATTCCTTTGCCGATTCCTTTGCCGATGCAGATGGCTTTGGCTTAGAGGTTTCTGAGGTCACCGTTGGTGAAGCAGTAGTTTTAGATGTGGGAGTAGTGGTGAGCAAACTATTAGGTGATGGTGATGAATTAATCGCTTCTGGATTACCGCATCCCAGCACAGTAAGACTTATGATCGCAGTCATTAAACCGATTCGATTTGGCAACATGATTCTCGCTCCTTATGGGGAAATTGGGCTTAAAAACCCGTCCTTCTAGGACGGCTGTACTACAACATATGGTAGAGGAGTGTCAACTAAAGGAATAAGTTCCTAACCCTAATCAAAAAGAATTGCTGCGGGACTCGCAGCAATTCTTTTTGATTAGAATTAAGTGGCACTTTGCGCCACCTATTCTTTTTAACGCTTTAATAGCTATCGGTTTTGCTAACAGTTGTATTAATTAGTTGTTGATTGGCTTGATTGAGGCGATCGGCGATCGCTTCGCGGACATCCTTATTAATATCAGAATCCGCAAGAACTTCCTGCGCCATCTCTCGATATTCAGCACTAGTAGTGAGGTCTACTTGATCGAGTTTGTTGAGATTTTCATAGACAGTTTCAGGAGAAACCGACACATTACTTGCCATAATTTATTCCTTAATTGATTACAGTCAAGGGGCTTAAGCCCCTTGTTATCGCGGTTTTTTGTTTTGCAAATGAGTACATACTCATTTGCAAAACGCTATACAAAACTGATTTAGGGTAAATCGGTATCACCCATCAAATAGCGATCGCATTCACGGGCAGCACCACGACCTTCGTTAATTGCCCAAACGATCAGACTTTGACCGCGGCGACAATCTCCTGCGGCAAAAACGCTGGGAAGACTAGTCGTAAATTGACCGTGATTTGCCTTGACATTACTGCGGGGATCGCGCTCCAATCCTAGAGAATCTAGTAAAGGCTGCTCTGGACCGAGGAAACCCATTGCCAATAGGACTATTTGGGCAGGAATAACCTTCTCAGTACCAGCTACTTGCTTAGGAATAAACTGACCTTTGTCATTGCGTTCCCATTGCACCTGCACGGTATGCACAGCCTTTACCTGACCATTTTCGTCTCCTTCGATCTTAGTCGCTGTCGTGATGTAAGCTCTGGGATCGTCACCAAACTTAGCACTCGCTTCTTCCTGTCCGTAGTCCATTTTGTAGACTTTCGGCCATTCTGGCCAAGGGTTATCCTTAGCACGGGATTCTGGAGGCTTAGGCATGATTTCCAACTGGACAACACTGGTGCAACCATGACGAATCGATGTACCAACGCAGTCCGTACCAGTATCGCCGCCACCGATGATCACGACATCTTTTCCCTGTGCCGAGATAAAGTCATCTCCTGATTTGCCATTGAGAACCGCCTTCGTATTCGCAGTCAGAAATTCCATAGCGAAATGAATGCCTTTGAGTTCGCGTCCTTCGATCGCCAGATCACGAGGCTTAGTGGCTCCAGTACAAAGCACTACAGCATCAAATTCCTTGAGCAAATCTTCCGCAGGCAAATCTTTACCAATTTCGGTATTGCAAATGAACTTTACGCCTTCTTGTTCAAGGATATGCAGGCGGCGTAACACCACTTTTTCCTTGTCCAGCTTCATGTTGGGGATTCCATACATTAATAATCCCCCTGGGCGATCGGCGCGTTCATAAACCGTGACCCAGTGACCTGCTTTGTTTAGTTGAGCCGCAGCGCTCAATCCTGCGGGGCCTGAACCAATTACAGCAACTTTTTTGCCCGTGCGCTTAGCAGGTGGTTCGGGGACGATCCAGCCTTCTTCCCACCCCTTGTCAATGATGGAATACTCGATATTTTTGATCGTTACAGGTGGGCTGGTAATTCCCAATACACAGGAACCCTCGCAGGGGGCAGGACAAACACGACCTGTAAATTCTGGGAAATTGTTGGTTTTATGCAATCGATCAAGGGCTTCCCGCCAGAGTCCGCGATATACCAAGTCGTTCCATTCAGGGATCAGGTTATTAATTGGGCAACCGCTCGCCATACCACTGATCAAGTTGCCTGTGTGACAAAATGGTGTACCGCAGTCCATACACCGTGCGCCCTGATTCCGCAGATTCTCATCGGGCATATGGACATGAAATTCATCCCAATTTTTGATGCGATCGCTTGGGGGGATTTCGGTCGGTGCTTCGCGTCGGTACTCAATAAATCCTGTCGGTTTTCCCATTAGTTTCTTTTTCTAATTTTTGCTAAACAGCCTATAAGGGTTGCGCGATTTGATAAAGAACCAGTTTTTAGTGGCGCGGCGAAGCCGCGCCACTAAAAACTGGTTCTTTATTTTCCTGTAAGCCCCTAAGTCATTTTTAAACTGTTTAACTTGATTCTAAACATAATTTACGAATTTCTTTAATATTAATTAACATCAGAAAAAAGCTTT
>DCSN01000198.1:14281-22120 GCA_002325645.1 Pseudanabaena sp. UBA1465 | reverse complement strand
TCGGGAAACATCTCAAAATCGGCTATGGTAAGGGCGATTACGGGTTGAAGGTCGGTGTATTCGTCGCCGATCGCGAGTTGATTGGTGTAGGTTTTGGCGGCGTTATAGAGGATGCGTTTCTGAAATCCTTCGATATTTAAGACTTGCATCTCAATAATTACAGTGCTGTTTTGGCGATCGCTGTCGGCGATCGTGGCTTTGATGTCTAGGTAGGTATCTTTGAAACCTCGGATACGGGGGGTAAGGTGGGGATTGAGAATTTCTAGATCGATGATGGTGTTGTTACCTTCGTAAAGTATGGCATTGAGAAAGCTGATCAATATGTCATGACTTTGTTCGGAGCCAAAGATTTTTTTGAAGGCGTAGTCGGTTTTGGGGTTGATAAAACGCATGATTTTTAGCTGACAATTTATTTTGTGTATACCCTTGTCTTATACCTTCGGATGGCACGATCGCCTCGTTTTTGTGGCGCGAACTTGGTAATCAGGCTAAGTGGAGCGACTCTACGGATTTGGGCTAATTGAAAAATTGCTGCTACTCTTTCTGCATCTTCTTTTTCAACGCGAGATACAAAATCTAGCAGTTCTTGATATTCTACTGCTGTCATATCGTCACCGTTTTCATTGAGTTGACGTAAGTAATCGAGCCTAGCCTGATCTTCTTGGGGAATTTTGCGATGGATGATTTGTAATGATTTTTCTTCAGAATTAGTTGAGGGTAAGGGCTTAGCTTGACTAGTTCGTTGATGTAAAGTGTTAAGCAACTCAATTACTTCAGTTAGTGATTCTACTTCAGTTAGTGATTCTTCGGGCAGTTGCTCAACTAGCTGAATTATTTTTTGTCGATTTTCTGCTGCTATTGTCATCCCATAGTCTCCTAGTTGGCTTTTGATAGGGAAAAATCTTGTAGATATAAAGTAGATATAAAATTTGCGGTTATTACGCTTAGGCTTGACAGAGACAATGCATTTGCATTACTTTAATGATGCAAATTGTAGGCTTTTTTTGCTACAAGTATACTTAATTTTTCGAGGTCGCTATGTTCACAATCTTAGCTCCCTACGCAGAATCAACTCTGACCGATCGCTATCAAACAACAGTTCCTGAACCAGTCCGCAAAGCACTCGGATTGAGTAAACGCGATAAAATTTGCTACACAATCCAACCTGACGGCAGGGTATTAATTTCACGGGTTGAGCAGGACGACCCGATAATTGGCGAATTCCTCAATTTTCTTGCCCAAGACATTGCCGAAAATCCACAGCATTTAAAAGCGATTAGCTCTGATTTATTAAGTCGCGTGCATTCTCTAGTTGCGGAAGTAGCGATCGATCTTGATGCACCACTTGCGGATGAGGATGAATAATTTTGTCCCTAACTGATCCGTTAGTAATTAATGGATGGAATATATTTGCCCATTCACTCTTTCTCGATCAATTGGAATCTCTACTAACACAAGTCCAATCTTTGCGGCACAAATATCCACAGGATTATCAAAAGAAGAATGCGACTAAACGTTTAGCGGCGATCGCTAAATTAGCCTTTGAGGTAATTCCCCAAGATCCCACCCGTAGTGAATATCGACAAGGTTCTACGCTTGGAGATGATTATAAACACTGGTTTAGAGCTAAATTTTTTCAGCAATATCGATTGTTTTTTAGATATCACTTGGAGAGTAAAATTATTGTTTTTGTTTGGGTAAATGATAAGAATACTAAACGGGCTTATGATAGCAGCACAGACGCATATCGAGTTTTCCAAAAGATGCTCGAAAGTGGTAATCCTCCCGATAATTGGAATGAATTATTAAAGAATGCAAAAATTGTAACTAATCGTTTATCGGAGGTTATGCGATCGCGCAATGTGTAGCGCATGATGCTAATTGGTTTGTTGGCGATCGGGTAAAGCCACTTTTTAGGTAGTCTTATCGGTAATGTTAAAATATAAGGACTTAAATACTAAGTAAAACTTTAGCCATGTTAACCACAGAAACTTCTACTCAAAGCGATATTAGGCGATCTCTAATCCAAGAAATTGAATCTGGCTGATTATTTGTGCTAAGTGAGGTTTTAGATTTTCTTTTGTTTGTGAGAGCAAAATATTCTCAAGATGATGTGAATACAGGCGCTGTTAGCTATGAAACTGATGAAGATCTTGAGGATATCGCAGATGCTAAAGCGGCTCTAGCATCTATTGATTCTGAAGGTACTATCTCATAGCCCAATCTCAAGGCTGAGATTGGGCTATGACCTATCGCGTTGAGTTTGTAAAGCAATCTGCTAAACAGCTAAAATCTCTGTCCATTGAAGATCAGCAAAGGATAAAAATAAGGATTGATGCTTTAGCTGATGTTCCCCTTCCTGATGGTGAGGTCAAGCTGACAACGGTTACAGGTATTGAGTGTGATTTTGTATATTGACGATAGGCGATCGCTGTTTGATTGATTTTTAGAGATGCGATCGCAATCGCTTCGATGTTATGTTTCTGTCAACCAACAGAATTGATAACCATTAAGAACAATGCGGTCATCATGTTGAGATGGCTTTTTACCACTATATAAATCGATAAATCGACTATAGGCACTAAAGCCCTTATTACTTAAAGCGGACAAGTCCAAATATTGCGGATTTACATCAAAATTGGCAAGTACCAAAACTTTCTCGGATGGACGCTGATGATCGAACCGAATAAAACCGAGTAAATGTTCATTGTCTAATTGAAGCAATTCCCGATTATTAAAATCGGCAAAAGCCGAGATTTCTTTACGAATGGAAATCATCTTTTTCATGGCAGTGAAGATCGCGTATTGTTCAGTGCCTTGTTTTTTGCGGAGTTCGGCTTTTTCCCAATCAATTTTCGGACGATGCACCCAACGATTATCATTGCTTTTACTAGGATCTTCACTAAAGCTGTAATCATTGAGTACACCGATCGCATCACCGTTATAAATCAAAGGAATTCCACCAAAGGATAGAATAATTCCATGCAGTAGCAGAATTCTATTAATAGCAGCAGCAATCAAGTTTTTGTCTTCCGACTCCAGAGCCGATTCTAGACCAACTAGAGAAGCCAATGACCCACAAATACGTCCATCTCCTGTCGCTTCATTATGCATGAATTCTAAACCCCTAGCCGAACCGTCAAACTTACCGCTAAAGTAATCAATCAAAAAGCGTCGGTGAGAATGTGGTTCGTAACCTGCTAAGCGAATATCGTTATCGTCAAAACCAAACCCAATATCATCATGACATCGGACATAATTTAGCCAAGTCGCTCGTTCTAGTTTATTGGGCAAGCTTTTAATTCCTTGACTGAGGAGTTTCGTATTTTTAGTTGCCACGCTATCCCAGAGCAGAGCCATTAAAGTCGCGTTATAGGCGATTTCACATTCTTTAGCAGCGATCGCATCTTCGCCAAAATACTTAATTACTTCCACAGGTGCAACGATCGCTTCGGCAATAAATAGCACTCCTGGAGCAGTTACTTGGCAGCAGTCTTTCATTAGCTGCAAAATCAAATGCGCTTTACGTTCATTTTGACAGGAAGTACCAATCTTCTTCCACAAGAAAGCCACCGCGTCAAGACGCAAAATATCCACACCTTGATTTGCCCAAAACAGAATAATGTCCAGCATCTCAATAAATACCGCAGGGTTACTGTAATTCAAATCCCATTGATAATCATGGAAAACGGTCATCACCCATTTTTGCATTTCAGGATTCCAAGTAAAATTTCCTGAAGAAGTTTCAGGAAATATCTCTGGCATACTCTGCTCGAACATATCAGGAACTTCGCGCCCTTCATAAATGTAGTAGTAGTCTTGAAAACGGCGATCGCCTTTAATCGCTTTCTTTGCCCATTCATGTTCGTCAGAAGTGTGATTTAGAACGATATCCAGAACCAACAAAATATCGCGTTTACGGAAATCTTCGGCAATCAGACGAACATCTTCTAAGTCGCCCACGCGATCGTCAATTTGGCGAAAATCACTGATTGCATAGCCTCCATCACTTTTACCTTCAGGACATTTCAAAATCGGCATAATATGCACCATATTGATCCCTAATTCTTGAAAATAACTGGTTTTGCTTACTAGATCCCGTAAATTATCCGCAAATCCATTGGAATAAAGCGCCATCCCTACCCATTTTTGCGATAAAAACCAGTTGTGATCCTGTTCGCGCTGCATATCCAAACGCTCTAATTCTGGAGAGCGATCAATATAGCCCTTTGCCATCGTTTCCACTAGGCGCAACATTTGCAATTTGGAATCATCTCGATGTCCATACAGTGTATAGAAAAGCGAATGAATAGCATAAAAATTAGCGCCAAGACGGGTATAGAAGTGTCGTAAATCTTGACGGCGGATTTCAGGTTTTAAATCATCAAGAATAGAATTTAAAAGGGAATGAGAGATTTGTTCGTACATGGAATTTTCCTAAAATATGTTTGCCTACAGAATGATTTGTCGCGCAAAGCGCGACAAATCATTCTATCCATTTTTTTGTGTCTGGATAATAATGAACAATTCCTTCTAAAATCCCCGCGCTGTAGTTTCCATTCATGCCCGAAAAGCTTCCCTGAGCTAAATATAATCTATGCGTATTTCCCAGTTCATTAGCTTGTTTTTGAGCTTGTTCAATAATGTCCATGTGGGCATTTGCGACCAAAATAGAAGGGACAGAACTAATCAACAATGGCAGATCATTACCACTGTCACCTGCAAAAACCGTATTACTGTAATCAAAATCCAATTGATTCATCAGAAATTCCACTGCATGGAGTTTGGTGGCATGGGCTGGCAATATATCTAGTAAACCAATTCCCTTAGCTTCATCAACGCTATAGATCAAACTTGCGGCAATATTTTTCTCTTCAAGGCGATCGCTGATGTACTGCTGCAAAGCATCTTTTTCGACATCTAAGGGCAGATAATAGCTAAGTTTAAAACGGCTTTGTTGATCGGGTTCTTGCAAAACTAAATGCGATATTTCTGCCAAGTCGGTAAACCAAGGTTCTAAATCTACAGCATTTAAACCTCGCCAATCCCCTGCAATTTGTTGTGTCCATCTTTGCCAAGATTTCCAGCGATCGCCCTCAAATTTATAAATCGTGCTACCGACATCGCCAACCACCCAATTGGGTGTGGGTAGATCATACTCTTGAATCGCTTCTTGAACTAATGTCAGATTTCTACCGCTCACATATACCAAGCAGACTTCGGGACGGCTGACTAAACGGGTAAATATGGTTCTTGCTTGAGGGGATTCTGGTTGAGTCCCATTGGGTAATAGCGTGCGGTCAAGGTCAGTACAAATTAATAATTTCTGCATAGGTCGAGATTGTAGTAGTTAGTGTAGAAAGTTTCTAGACCCTCACCCTTAGCCCCTCCCCCAAAAGGGGAGAGGGGAACCAGAAATTAGGCTTACTCCTCCTCTCCCTTGATGGGAGAGGGGGCTGGGGGGTGAGGGTTCCATGTAACATCAGGTTATAAGTTAAAGAAATCATAATGGGCGATCGCCTCTAAAATGCCGCCAGCATGAGCGCTATCCGCAAAATAAACGCGATCGCTATCGTTTAAAGCCAGCAGTTCTTCACGGTGACGATTGTCAACGACTACACCCAAAGTATTACCACGCAGCATATCTTCATCGCCACCCGATCCCCCATTGACCAAAACCTGCTCTAGAGCAATGTTCCACTGTCTAGCGACATAGCGCAGGGCAAGCCCTTTAGATGCTCTTGCAGGCACAAAGTCTAAATATTGACCAAAGGAAAGCGTGGCATTCACCGATAACTCCTGTTGACGCAATAGGGTCAAAATCTCTTCCATTGACGGAGCAAGATTGGCATCGTAGTAATAGGAAACCTTAAACCGACTCTGCTGATCCTTTTGTTGTGGGGTGATCCCTGATAACGGATCGATAATGCGCCGTAATACTTGCGGTGTCCACAAGTGATCGATATGGTGATTCCAAGCAATATCAGGGGTATATCGGGGCGGATAATAAATTTCTGTGCCTAAACTGGTAATCAAAACATCGGGGGTGGGAATCCCATAGGTTTTTAAAATTTTGAGAACGGAATCTAAACGCCGACCTGTGGCAATGCCAAACAAAAATTTCCGATGTTGTTGGCGAACAAGTTGAATGAATTGCGTCAATGCTTCCGCATCCCCCAACAAGGTATTATCGATCGCCGTGAAAATCGCCCGCTTGCGATATTGTCCTGCCTTTGGTGAAAATGTTGGTTTGGGTAAAGGTTCCTGTTGTAATACGAGCGGTTGAATTTTTTGCAAATAGGTTTGAGAGTGAGCCTCCCATGAATAGAATTTAGCAACATTTTTTAATCCATTTTCAGAAAATTGCTGCCAGAGGGGCGCATCTTCAAGAATCTGCAATAAAGTCTCAGCGATCGCCTTCTCATTCAAAGGATCGACTAATAATCCATTCACACAATTACCAATAATATCCACTGGTCCGCCATTTTCCGTGGCAACCAATGGCAATCCACTCGCCGCCGCCTCTAATAGCGTTAGACCAAAAGGCTCAGTGAGAGCAGGATTTACAAACACACCCTTGGACTTCGCTGCTAATCGATAAATATCGGCAACTTCACCAGAACTATGGTGCTTCGGTAGAGCCACTCGACCATAGAGATCGTAGCAATCCATTACTAGCAATAACTCTGTTAAAACATTTTGCGCCCCCTCATTTAGTTCTCGAATATCCTCTCGATTTCCCGCCACAATTACGAGATTAGCTAATTCTTGGAGACGGGGCGATTGACCATAGGACTCTAAAAGCGTAACGATATTTTTGCGCTGATCGGGGCGCGATAGTGCCAGAATAATTGGCTTTTCAGGACTATTGAGGAATTTGGCTAAAACCTCTTCAAAAGCGATCGCTTGATTATTTCCAGTTGGCGGATAAAACTGTTCTAAATCTGTCCCTGGAGGGATGATCGCCATTTTTTCGGGCGTGTAATAGTCGTAAAGTTCATATTGATCTTCAATTTCATTACGAGTACTAGTAATCACCAAGTCTGCATTACTTAAGGTGTCTTCTTCAGCACTGACCCTCTGGAGCATATGATAGCGTTCTTCAATCTGTTCTAGGGGCATTCCTGAACCTAGCAATCTTCGCAACTTATCGCGTCCTAAGGAATGTCCTGTATGGATTAGCGGTAAACCCGTTAAATGAGAAAGACGCACGCCCACATATCCCGCATCGGCATAGTGAGTGTGGATAATATCAGGCAAACGTGGCTGTGTGAGTAACCAAGCAAACAGGCGATCGGTAAAGCCATCTAGATGACTCCATAACTCTTCTTTAGGAATATAGCCTTCAGGTCCTGCTTCAATCCTGACAATCTGAGCATTTTCGGATAAAGCTTCAGTCTCTAAGCCATAGTCAGCATCTACAGCATCATCAATGATCAGTCTTGTAACCAAATCAACGCGCTCTACACTCGACTGCTTGGCAAGAGCTTTAGCCAATTCCACCACATATTTTGTTTGTCCTCCAGTATCTGCATCTCGACCTAATTCTAGATTATGACCTCTAATTAATCCATGAATGCTGATGAGCAGAATATATAACGGTTTGTGATTCTTATTGGACATAATTGGTTAATCTTAGTTTAAAGTACAACAGATTTGAACAATTCTCCAAATAACACTTCATAGAAGTAAATTATAGCTATAGCCATTCAAGTAATAACATAAAACCCCGAAAGATTTTTGAAAGTGCGGCTCCGCCGCACTTTCAAAAATCTTTCGATACTACTCCCTTCCCACCCAAAGAATAGGCGTTACAAAGTGAATAATTAGGCGTGCGCG
>DCSN01000198.1:13741-14186 GCA_002325645.1 Pseudanabaena sp. UBA1465 | reverse complement strand
ATTCACTGGGAAGGGAGTAAGCTAAGTCTTAACAGACTGGAATCTAGATATACTTAGACAAGTTGAAATCGAAAAAAATTCTGATGATTATTCCTTAATTGATTTTATGGATTTTCTTGCGGATGCATCTCAGTCTTGTAAATGAGTACATATACTTAGACACCTTATAGAAACAACTTGCACAGGCAAGGGGGCTTAAGCCCCTTGTTACAGCAAAACTCGATCAAACCCGCCACAAGAAGGGTCGCAGGGCGAAGCCCCGCAACGGGTTTTATATTTTAATTTGTGGCGGGTTTGAAAACAAATTGCTGTAAGTCGGTTTTCCAGAGATTTTCGACCAAGTTGTTGAGCATTGCCAATCTTGTCAAATAAAATACGTTTACCCCACAAAAAGCCAAGAGGCAAAGAGTTGACTGAATTGCAAGCCCAAACTGTTGTACCGACT
>DCSN01000198.1:7966-13690 GCA_002325645.1 Pseudanabaena sp. UBA1465 | reverse complement strand
AGTCGGTACAACAGTTTGGGCTTTTATCTGCCTAATTTAGCTTGCATATCGCTCAAGTGGAATCCTATCAAATTCGGGAGAACAATATGTGCAGCCTCGTTAAACCGATCGCTATGTTCTTTAGGCGCAAGCCCGATCGCCCACATACCTGCGGCGATCGCCGCCGCAACTCCAGCAGGAGCATCTTCCACGACCACGCATTTAGCAGGGACAACGCCGATCTGAGCAGCAGCATAGAGAAACAGATCAGGGGCTGGTTTGGGATTCTCAACGCTGTAGCCATCGGCGATCGCATCCACTAGATCGGCTATTCCTAACTTGGCAATTACGGGGCGGGCATTTTTACTTGCGGAGGCGATCGCAATTTTTATTCCCAATTGTCTGAGTTCTCCTAATAGCTCAATTACGCCTGATAAAACATCTTGGGGCGTAGTATCTTGAATTGATTCCACATAGTAGCGATTTTTGCGATCCATCATCTCTTGGAGAACTGCTTCGGAATAATGGCGATCGCCGACCATTAACATCAGCGATTCTCTTCTTGCCACACCGCGCAGGGCTTCATTTGCTTGGCGATTAAAGGGGATCTTTTCTTCGTCAGCAAGCTTCTGCCAAGCCCGATAGTGGAATTCAGCAGTGTCTGTCAAAACTCCATCAAGATCGAAGATGAAGCCTTGAATGTCAGGTATTTGAGCAAGTGTCGGCGCTAAATGGAAACTATACCAAGTATCATGCCATTGCAGTTTGAATTTGAGATAAGTCCAAGAGATCGGAAGATGCGGATTAGCCACAGGTCGATCGCCCTTTAGTTGAATGCCACCAAATCCAAAAACCACAGCTTGCCAGATACCGCCTGCGGATGCCGCATGAATCCCATCTGGGGTATTACCGCGATTATTTTCGAGATCGACCATGGCGGCTCGCATAAAGTGATGATCTGCCTCGGATGCAGAGCCGACATTAGCGGCGATGATCGCGTGAATCGCAGAGGTCAGCGATGAGCCATAGGTGCTGTCGGTGCGAGGAGCGTAATAGTTCCAATTCTTTTGCAGCCAGTCATGGCGATCGCTGAATTCTGGATGGTCGCGCATCAGGTAGAGGAGCATCAACACATCAGGCTGCTTAAGGACTTGACTCTCATTGGTTGTGTCCATGCCAAGAACTGCTTGAATTGAGCGATCGCGGGGTTCGTAGGTGCTTAAATCAATATCTTTAAGTTCAAAAAATCCATCACATTGTTCAATTACTGCTGTTCCCTGATTTTCTTGGTTGTAGGAAACATAGATTTTGGCGAGTTCTTCTTTCCATTTAAGCATTTGCTCAGATGTAAGTTGTAGCTTTTGAGATAGGTCAGCAGCGCGATCGGGAAATTTCTGCTGTAGCCAATCATAGACTGCGACCGCCTTTTCTAAATGCCACTGCGCCATGCGATTAGTGAAGGTATTGTTATTTACCTGCTCATGGTATTCATCGGCTCCGATTACTCCACAAAGCTCATAGCGTTCGAGATTAGCATTCCATTCCAATCGACTGAACCAGAAGAACGCCGTATCGAGAATGATTTCTGCTCCATAATCTTGCAGCCAGAGATCGTCACCCGTGGCTTGCCAATATTTCCAGACGGCATAAGCAATATCGGCGCTAATGTGAATTTCCCGATCGCGACACCAGATTCTCACCGCTTTGGCATAGGGATCGTTGGGCATGGACCAGAGAGGGGTGACTTCATCGCCCGTTGCCGCACTTTCCCAAGAAAACATCGCGCCTTTATAGCCACTATCAGTTGCCTTGCGTCTTGCACCATTGAGGGTGTGATAGCGATAGGTTAACAAATTGCGGGCGATCGCAGGTTGAGTAAAGGTAAAAAAGGGCAGAATAAAAATCTCTGTATCCCAAAAAATGTGACCTCGATAGCCAAATCCTGATAGAGTTTTCGCGGGAATGCTGACGCGATCGTTATGGGGAGATGCGGCGATTAAAAGTTGGAATAGGTTATAGCGAACTGCGAACTGCGCTTGAACATTGCCACCAATCTCAATGTCACTACGTTCCCAAATTAACACCCAAGCCTGTCGATGCGCTTCTAGTAATGTTGCATAGGATGGTAATCCCGCCAATTTGTCTTGAGCCGATTGAACAGGATTTTCTGTTTCCTGCGATGTAAACAGGGTCACGAGCTTCTCAATGTTGATTGTCTGTCCCTCGACGACGTTAAAAGCCGCGATCGCCGTGGGATATCCTGGGGTATTGGTTATTTGCAAATTCGCCTCAACACCAATCACAACAAGTTTTGCCGCCATGCCTAGTTCAATTCGCGACCCGCGAGTCCGCACCTGTAGCCAAATCCCTTCGCTATCTGATTGGCAGCGATTCGCGCCGCCAATCAGATCATGTTCTAAGACTATTTCGCGATCGCTTTCCTTCTCAATCTTGCCTTGATCTAATTGTTCCCAATGATTAAAGCCCTGATTGTCGGAATAGCCATTGATACTGGCTTGTACCTCAATCTTTCCCTGAAAATCAATGGCTGTAATTTGGCAGCGCAAGCCTAACACTTGAGGATCGGCAAAGCTGGCAAAACGCTCAAACTGCAAATCTAGGGTATTTCCCTTGGGGCTACGCCAACGTAGCGATCGCGTCAGCAATCCACAACGCAAGTCAAGCTGACGTTCGTAATTGATGATTTCACCGCGATCGAGCCGAAATCGTTCACCGTTCACAATCACCAGCAATGATAGCCAATCGGGACAATTGACTAACTCGGTATAGACCACAGGCACATCATCATAGACCCCATGCACCAAGGTAGTTGGCAAAGCACGGGGATAGCCCTCTTCAAAGCTGCCTCGCGTTCCCAAATACCCATTGCCGATCGTAAATACGGTTTCTCTAGAATGCAACTGTGCGGGATCGAATTGAGATTCGGTCAATGTCCAATCTGTATAAATTAAATCAGGGGAGTTGGAAGTTTTCATTTTATCGCTGCATATGTTCTGCTAAAATCTGTTCGGCTCTGGGTTTGTAGAGCAAATAGAAGAGGGCTTCTAGATAATGTTGCCGCGCCTCACGATTGTCTGAGTAGATACAGTCCCAAAAGCTATAAATCTTCGCTAACAGGAGGAGCTTTTGGGTATGATCTTGCCAGTTATACTGCTCTTGAATGCGTTGAATCGCGAGTTCAGAAATCTGAGTCCAGTATTCGCGATCGCTCTGGCATTGATTGAGAAATTGCAGGATCTTTTTAGTAGTGCCATCTAAGTCCAAGGGATTGATATGCAAGCCATTGATGCCATCTTGAATAATTTCTAAGCAACCGCCAAACTCAGTGGCAAAGGTGGGCAAACCAGAAATCATCGCTTCGAGAATGGTACGCCCACAAGACTCAAACTTAGCAAAATGTATGAAGATTCCTTGGCGATCGGCGATCGCCCGATAGACTTCTCCCATATCGCTATTGGCAAGACGCATACCTAACCAGCGAATATTCCCATGGAGATTGTATTGATAAATCAGAGTATGCAGTTTAGTCAGTTCCTTTGCTGCATCGGAGTCACTGACATCACTGACATCACTGACATCTAAAGCATCCGTAACTAAAATCAGGTTACATTCTTTCTGCAATTCTGAGCTACGCCCAAAGCATTCTACTAAACCAGTCAGATTTTTAATTGTAGAGATCTTTGCCACAGCAAGGATGGGGCGTAGGTCGGGTTGGGCTAGATGACCGAAAATATGCCTGTTTTCCTGATTGAAGAGTAACGATTGAATGCGGTTACGCTGTTCAAGATCGCGATTTTCGATCTGATGATAGGGAAAGAAGATTTGCTCATTCACTCCTGGCGGTACGCGATTGAACCTCGGACTGAACAAGTCAATGCCGTTCGTGACATGGTACAAATTTGGCATCGTAAAGCATTGATAGGAATCATATTGACCAACACTTTCTGGCGTTCCCATAATTTCTTGATAGGATGAGGTGATAATGAAGTCGGCTGCATTCATGCCAATTAGCTCAGCCGTAAACTGGGATGAAAAGTGATACTGGGAATCTAAATCCTGCCAATAAAGGTTACTGAATAGATGCTTCGGCTTTTCTAGGGAATGGGCAATTTGGCAATGGATGGCGTTGAGCCGATTCGCTAATAGCGTAGCCACCAAATTTCCATCGCTGTAGTGACCAATGATTAAATTTGGCTTGCCGCCTAGTTTGGCAATTAGTTCCCGTTCTGCATCCACCGCAAAGCTTTCAAGATAGGGCCAAATCTCAGACTTGGAAATCCAACGATCGGTCACGGCTGGATTAAATTTCTGAAAGGGTACGCGCAGAAACCAAGCATTGTCAGTACCTTCAATCTTTTCCCAATCTAAATTGGATTGCGTTTCCATACAATTGGGAATCAGGCGCGTGAGAATAATCACTTGAGGACGAATACCCAGCAAATCTAGTCCCGATTCTTGGATATTTGTATGGATTTGTTGCTCAATACTGCGGGCTTGCTCCAGCGCATAGGCGAATTGGCTGCGGGTTTCTGGCAGTCCCAACGCGCTTTCTTGACCTACCCATCCGTGAATGGAAATAGATACTACGCGAAAGATAGCAGGAACTCGCGATACGAAGGCATCTAAGATTGCAGGTTCGGGATCTTCAAGTAGATGATGGAGTAGTTCCATTGTTTCGCAAGTACGTCCAACCGTATCTCCCCACCCTGGTTCAAATCCAAGGTTTTGGAGATCGAGATGCACTTTTGCATAGGGAAGACCAGCATCTACTCGATCTAAAAGCTTGAGCGCGAGTTTTACCTGTTTAGATAGTTCAACACCTGACTTAATGTGAGCATTGATCAGTAGCTGCATTCTGTCATGCTCAAGTATATGCAGAGCCATAAACAGAGCCTCTAACCAATGCGGGAAATCGCTCGTTAGCTTGTTGCATAGGTAGCTGCTAAGAAACGTTAGTCCCTGCCCCATATTTCGCGGATCGCTAATGCGTGGAGAGCCTTCATAGAAAGGATTAAAGTCAATATTGAGAATATGGGGCTGTTCTCGATTAACTTGGCGATCGCGTAGATTTAGTAGTTCATGAACGTTCATCTGAGTCTCTTTGGTGAGATCTGCGGTTAGCTTCCATACTTGCTGGCTACCAATCCAAGGACGCAGCACTAACCAAACACTGTTCTCTTTAAAATCTTCTTTTAAATTCTCATCCAAAATTAGTTCGTGGATGTAGTTGATCAACTGACTTAGAGAAGAACTGTGGTAGGCTTGAGTGGGTTGTGGTAAATGTTCGCAAAGCTCTGTAAATGTTTGGAGAATCTCATTTCGCAAGAAATAGCGCTTCCCATTGTCGCGTAAATTTGCAACTAGCCGCTCTAGAGTATTTCTCTCGTCACTATTCAAAATTTCTTGGATTAGTTTATGCATATCCTAATTCTATAATTGGTGATCGCTCTAACTGATTTGCTCTACTGTAGCTCTCTTTTAGTGGGTAATAGGGAAAATATGGATGTAAGTTCGTAAAGCTTTAAGACGTTGTAATACAAGTCATTCAACTCATACATTTAGATAAAATCCTGAATAACTAGCGATCACTTGCACAAGAAAAGTCTTCCTACACTTCTATGAAGTTTGTAAGAATGCTTGGGAAGTTTTAAAGACACCACTCAAGTTATACTCCCTTCCCATCCAAAAAACAGGCATTACAAAGTGAATAATTAGGCGATCGCG
>DCSN01000198.1:1952-7867 GCA_002325645.1 Pseudanabaena sp. UBA1465 | reverse complement strand
TAGGCGATCGCGCAGTTTTGCGGGCGGCTCAACTTTATCAGTTGTGGAGGAGATAGGCGGACTATTTTTTTAGGACAGGTTTAAGAGTATTACGCTATATTTTGATAGATAAATACCAGTTATACCTGACCGATACACTCGTTAAAAATATCTTTTTTAGCCAATTTTAAGCAAGCAAAAATGATTTCCTTGGTTATTTAGTTTCGAGAAGTTATCGACGATCTTACAGACAAATAATTATTAAGCGATCGGAACATAACACAATATTGGAGGGGATAATATTGAGAGATTTCTTTTGAGTTGAGAGGTGATCGATTGCCTCTCAATTTAGCCGTTATTTGTTTTGAGCAGACTTGTTGTAATCCAAAATAGCAACTTTGGGTAGACATATTGTTCTATGCATAACGATAGAAGATACATGCATAATTGAGATGTGTAACTATTTGTAAGCTATTGCCATGAGGTTGTTTGAGATAACGAAAAGTCAAACTCTTCATTAGTGCAGTACGTAGAATCAGGACTTTCAGACTTTTAGTTGCATATCAAATGTTGCACATCAAATGTTGCATATCAAATGTTGCATATCAAATGTTGCACATCAAACCATGAGAGGAAACTGAAGATGAATAATACGACAACTACCCGTGGCAAATGCCCAGTGATGCACGGCAGTGTTACGACAACTAATATGTCGAACATGGAATGGTGGCCCAAGGCACTTAATCTCGATATTTTAAGTCAGCACGATCGCAAGACCAACCCGATGGGAGCAGACTTCAACTATCGCGAAGAGGTCAAGAGACTTGACGTAGCCGCGCTCAAAAAAGACCTGCACGCACTGATGACGGACAGCCAAGACTGGTGGCCTGCGGACTGGGGGCATTATGGTGGGCTGATGATCCGCATGACCTGGCACGCGGCGGGGACCTATCGTATCGCAGATGGTCGCGGCGGTGCGGGTACTGGTAATCAGCGTTTTGCACCCATCAACTCCTGGCCAGATAACACCAATCTCGATAAAGCGCGCCGTCTGCTCTGGCCAATTAAAACGAAATATGGCAACAAACTCAGTTGGGCGGATCTGATTGCCTACGCAGGTACTATTGCCTATGAATCAATGGGACTAAAGACCTTCGGCTTTGCCTTTGGACGAGAAGATATCTGGCATCCCGAAAAAGATATCTACTGGGGTTCGGAGAAGGAATGGCTTGCCCGCAGTAACAATCCCAACAGTCGCTATTCTGGCGAACGGGATCTTGAAAATCCTCTTGCTGCCGTGATGATGGGGCTAATCTACGTCAACCCCGAAGGCGTGGACGGCAATCCCGACCCACTCAAGACTGCCCATGATGTGCGTGTGACCTTTGCCCGTATGGCTATGAACGACGAAGAAACTGTCGCCCTCACTGCTGGTGGACACACAGTGGGCAAATGCCACGGTAATGGCGATGCTGCAATGCTCGGCGCGGAACCCGAAGCTGCCGATGTCGAAGAACAGGGCTTGGGTTGGATCAACAAGACCCAGCGCGGCATTGGTCGCGACACCGTGACCAGCGGCATTGAAGGAGCATGGACAACCCATCCTACCCGATGGGATAACGGCTACTTCCACATGCTGCTGAATTATGACTGGGAACTGAAGAAGAGTCCAGCAGGTGCTTGGCAATGGGAACCCGTCAACATTAAAGAAGAAGACAAGCCCATTGATGTCGAAGACCCCACAATCCGCCGCAACCTAGTCATGACCGATGCCGACATGGCTATGAAGATGGATACTGCATATCGGAAGATCTCCGAACGGTTCTATAATGAACCCGAATATTTTGCTGAAGTCTTTGCACGGGCTTGGTTCAAGCTGACACATCGGGATATGGGACCAAAGACTCGTTACATCGGTCCCGATTTGCCGCAAGAAGATCTGATCTGGCAAGATCCGATTCCTACTGGGAATACCAACCATGATGTTCAGGTAGTAAAGGATAGAATTGCGGCTAGCGGTCTGAGCATCAGCGAAATGGTATGCACTGCATGGGACAGCGCCAGAACTTTCCGAGGTTCAGATAAGCGCGGGGGGGCTAATGGATCTCGTATCCGCTTAGCCCCGCAAAAGGGTTGGGAAGGCAACGAGCCTGCACGTTTAACCAAGGTACTGACATTACTCGAAAGCATTGCGGCGGATACTGGAGCAAGTGTCGCTGATGTTATCGTACTTGCTGGTAACGTCGGCATCGAGCAGGCAGCTAAGGCTGCTGGCTTTGACATTATCGTTCCCTTCTGCTCTGGTCGTGGTGACGCGACGGAGGAGATGACTGATACCGAATCGTTTGATGTGCTGGAACCCCTTCATGACGGCTATCGTAACTGGCTCAAGAAAGACTATGCCGTCAGTGCAGAGGAGCTGATGCTCGATCGCACTCAACTGATGGGGTTGACCGCACCTGAGATGACGGTGCTGGTTGGCGGTATGCGTGTGCTGGGTAGCAACTATGGCGGAACTAAGCACGGTGTGTTCACCGATCGCGAAGGCGTATTAACCAACGACTTCTTCGTGAATCTGACGGACATGAACTACACATGGAAGCCAGCCAGTAATAATCTGTATGAAATCCGCGATCGCAAAACGGGTCAGGTTAAATGGACGGCGACAAGGGTAGATCTTGTCTTCGGCTCCAACTCGATCCTTCGTGCCTATGCCGAAGTCTACGCGCAGGATGACAACAAAGAAAAGTTCGTGCAGGACTTCGTGGCAGCTTGGGCGAAGGTGATGAACGCCGATCGCTTTGATCTAGCCTAACCCTCAAGACGCATCCCCACGATGTCAATCATCGCAGCGTGGGGATACACGGATTGATCCCTCTAGATACCCTAAGCAGTCATAATAAAAGTTGCTTAGAAGACAATAAAACACATAATAAGGTGCTGCACTCGGATGGCAATTTCGATACGTTCCATTGCCGACAGTGGGCTTGGTCGTTATGCCAAAACCGATGCGCTTGTCAAGGTTAACTATTCTTAGCCAAGTTCATCCAATTGGGTGCTTTTCGTCAATTTTCAGCAATTAATCGAAAACTCTATATGTTGCAAGGGTGTAAGTTATATGCTTAATTTAACTTGAATCATTATGTAGTTCGCGCTGAACTTTAACTATGCTCTCTTGGCGATCGCTGTTACGCACGTTTCTTGGCATTATCATCGGCTTGGTGGCGACGATTTCTCTCCATGCTTGCCAAACCGAACCAATTGCAACTAGTAGCAGTCCTAGCGCTGCTCCAAATTCGGGAGCAAATAAAGTCGTCGTTCCTTCTAAACCCGAAGATCAGCCTAAAAAAGCAGTCGTATTGCCGCCAGCGACTAAGGTGATCGTCGATCGCGTTGCCAATGGGCTATACAATCCACCAAGGGGCGATATCAGACTGGCGGTAATCAGCGATTTGAATAGTGCCTATGGCTCCACCGATTACGAACCAGAAGTGGATAAAGCGATCGCCTTACTTCCATTTTGGCAGCCAGACATGGTTGCTTGTAGTGGCGATATGGTGGCGGGTCAATATCCATCATTAACGGAAGAGCAGATGAAAGCGATGTGGGCTGCCTTTGACGATCGCGTGGCGGCTCCGTTACGCAAAGCGAAACTGCCCTATGGTTTTACGATGGGGAATCATGATGCGTCCAGCGCGAGAAGTGTTGCAGGTAAGTTTTTATTCTCTCGCGAACGCGATGTTGCCTCAAAATATTGGAACGATCCTGCCCACGATCCAGGTGTGGAGTTTGTCGATCGCTTTGAGTTTCCCTTTTATTATACTTTTAAATATAAGGATGTCTTCTTTTTGACTTGGGATGGTTCATCGGATTTGATTCCCAAAGATAAATTGGCATGGGTGGAGAAGGCTCTGCAAAGTCCCGCAGCGAAGGCGGCGAAAATTAAGATTTTGATCGGACATTTACCGCTCTATGCGGTGACGGTGGGACGAGATAGCGCTGGCGAAGTGATGTCAAATACCGAAGAGTTACGCGCCATGCTGGAGCGCAACAACGTCCATACTTACATTAGCGGACACCATCACGGTTATTACCCCGCGCACAAGGGCAAACTGCAACTGCTGCATATGGGCATTCTCGGTGCGGGGCCACGCCCCTATCTCGATAGTCGGATGCCGCCGCGCAAGTCAATGACGATCCTAGATATTAACTTTGCTTCTCCCGAACTGACTACCTATACCACCTATGACATGAGAACGATGCAGCCGATTAAATATGACGAACTGCCACGTTCGATCAATGGACATAACGGCATGGTGTTACGACGGGATCTGAAAATGGAAGATTTGAGTGCTTCTGAGCGAGCCACTTGTGAGAAGCAATTGGGAGCCAGTCTCTGTAGTGCCTAAGATTTCTGGTGAACAGGTTCTCAGTCGTCCAAGGCGATCGCTCTGGCTGGATTCCATCTTTCAGAAAATTGTCCAAGGTCTAGCGATCGCGATCCTATTGTTAGTTGCAGCAATTGTAATTGAACTAGCGATCGCCGCAATCCCTGCGCTGAAAGAATTTGGTTTGGGCTTTCTCTGGACGATGGCATGGAATCCTGTTAAAAACATCTATGGGATTTTGCCGCAGATTTATGGAACCTTGGTCAGTTCGCTAGTGGCGATCGCCTTAGTGATGCCCTTGGGTGTGGGCATTGCGATTTTCCTCAACGAAGATATCGCACCCAAAGCGGTTCGTGTGCCGATTTCCTTTGCGATCGAGTTGCTTGCGGCGATTCCCAGTGTCGTTTACGGGCTGTGGGGGATTTTTGTATTGTTGCCAGCGCTGCGACCATTAATGCGCGGACTGCATCAAAATTTGGGATGGATTCCTTTTTTTAGTACTCTTCCTGCTAACCGATCGCTATTGCCGACAATTTTGGTATTGACCTTAATGATTTTGCCAATTGTGGTAGCGCTGTCACGGGAGGCGATCGCCTCAGTTCCCTTTGAGTTGCGAATGGGAGCGGCGGCGATCGGCGCGAATCGCTGGGAATTTATTCTAGAAATTGCGATTCCTGCGAGTCGGTCGGGAATTATCGGTGCAGCAGTATTGGCGCTAGGAAGAGCGATCGGCGAAACAATGGCGGCGGTGATGCTGATCGGTAATGCCAGTCAAATTAACTGGTCTTGGCTGGCTCCTAGTTCCACGATCGCCTCCTTAATTGCCAATCAATTTTCAGAAGCAAGGGGGCTTCAGTTGTCGGCTCTGCTCTATGCGGCGTTGGTGTTGATGGCATTAACCCTAATCGTGAATATCTTTGCCAACAGCTTTATTACTTCTTTCCATTCTTCACATCACGAAGAAAATCTCGATCCCCTTATAGCGCAAGTTACTACTGATCCCCCTCAATCCCCCTTGAAAAGGGGGAAGAAGAAAATTCTCCCCCCTTTTCAAGGGGGGCTGGGGGGGATCGCCAGATTGGAAAGAGGGGAATTAGAAAACATTGCCAAGGATCGTGCCGAAGATAAATGGAAGCCAAATCAGACAAGACGGAAAATTGGATCTTTGCTTTTGAATCTGGGTGTTTGCGTGGGAACTGCGATCGCCATTTTTGCCTTTAGCTCAATTCTGTTTAGTCTAATTTCCAAAGGAGCATCACGCCTCGATTTTGCCGCTTTTACCGAACTGCCACCACCACCATTGGAATCTGACGGCGGCTTTGGCAATGCCATTACTGGCACATTGTTAATGGTGGCAATTGGCGCAGGACTGAGCGCTCCCATAGGTTTAGGGGCTGCCATCTATTTAGTCGAATTTGGACAAAACAAACTTCTATCGCAATGGGTACGTTTTTTTAATGGCGTATTAAGTGGAGTTCCTTCCATTCTTTGTGGCTTGTTTGCCTATGGCTTAGTTGTACTCACTTCGGGAACCTTTTCGGCGATCGC
>DCSN01000198.1:0-1868 GCA_002325645.1 Pseudanabaena sp. UBA1465 | reverse complement strand
GAAGAAGCATTGAAAGCGGTGGCTCCAGAACTACGCGAAGCCGCGATCGCGATCGGTGCGAGTCCCATTCAAGCAACTACTTTGATGATTATTCCTGCCGCCACACCTGCGATCGTAACTGGCCTCGTATTAGCGATCGCCCGTGCGACTGGCGAAACTGCGCCTTTGTTGTTTACGGCTCTCTTCAGTCAATATGGATTTAACGGATTATGGAAACCCGTTGCTTCGATGTCGGTGCTAATTTACAACTTCGCCCTATCGCCCTATCCCAACGATCAAGCTCTAGCTTGGACAGCAGCATTGGTGGTTGTCACGCTAATTTTAAGCATTAGTATCGCCGCAAGATTTTTGACCCGCGATCGCTTTTAGTTAAGTCGGCTCCACCGCAGTGTTAGACAGCTTTCACCGATAACTTTTTACTGAGTCATAATGCTTCAACTCTCACGATACCTCCTTCAACTGCATCTATCCGCAATCCATACTTGTAGAGTAGTGACATTCCAATCAAAGGGTCAGTCTCTCATTCAGCAACATCAATTTCTCGATACTGCCCATCCCAAAGAACTGTTACAGAATACAAATCAAAAAAAGTTTCGCTACCGTCGCCCAAGGTAACGATGTCGGAAGCGTTCCATGACAAGTCAAGAGCGGTAATGATTGAGAATGGCAAAGTGAGGAAACCGTTAAACCCTGTATCAATGACTGCATCGATAATTTGCCTTTGCCCGTTTGCATTACCTAGAACCAATGGAAGTGTTGCCTCACAGCGCTGATTCACAACTCCCTGCATCATTTAGGTTTCACCAAACTCCGTGAGCCAAAGTGATAAACAGCACGATGTCCAATGCGGATAACCCAAGGTTGAGCATCAGGGTATCGCTTGAATAATTGGTTGGTTGCTGGCAAAACATGATCGGCGACTTCAAAGGCTCCAGTTTCAATATCGATCGCTACGATTTTGTCTGTATTACCAGATTCTACTTGCTGCCGAATGCTAGCTTCATAGAGTTCTTGCCCACGCCGAGCTAATTCTTCTTTGCTGTAGCGCCGTTGACGAACCGCCATACATTTGACCTTGTTGCGACTTGACTCATCTATTCTAGCTTGGAGAGTCTTACACTTAACACTTGCAACAAATAAGGCGCGTTAATTCTAGTCGTGGATATAATGGCGATCGCGATTTTCTTACCTGTAAGTTGGGCGATCGCTTGTATTTTTGGTGCTTAATTTTGGCGAGAAATAGATAACTTTAACGGGCGTGTCGGTTCGGTATAATGCTTTATAGCGGTTTTCATCTAAATGTGGACATAGGCTAATATGAGATGGAAGTGCTAGAACTTTTTAGAGTAAGCACTCCGAGTAATTTTCACCTGTCCTCAGTAGAATGAAAACTGCGATAGTTAGAGGGCTTTCGGGGATGATGGTTAGCGTGAAGGTGATGTTATACTGAGACTGAGTGCAATAAATCAAGATCTATAGTTTTCTCAAAATATGCTGACAACTACTCAATTTGTTCCAATGCTTAGGCAATTGTCTCACTCTGACAAGCTATTATTGCTCAACTTTCTTGTATCTGAGTTGCTCAGAGAGTCTGGTATTGTGCCGCTATCTATTCAAGACGATTTACCTAGACAAGGTTTACACGATTCTTTTGAGGCTGCTGCTATTCTTGCTCAAGCATTAAAGGAGAAACAAGAATTGCCTCATGGCTAATAAAGTAAGATTTGCTTTCACTGAGGTAGATCCTAGTCTTGGAGCATTAAGTACCCTTCCTTATTTACCATTGACGTTAACTTATCAAAGTCAATCCTTAAATGTTTCGGGTCTCTTGGATACTGGCTCTAGTGTTATCGCGGTTTGCAAGAAAG
>DCSN01000194.1:10120-23182 GCA_002325645.1 Pseudanabaena sp. UBA1465 | reverse complement strand
TAGTAGGGAATCCTTAAAATCTGCTCATAAACTGTCCATTTATTAGGAGGTTGACTGATTTCGTGTAAGGTATGCCCTAGGTCTTCTTTTTCTGTGCTTGGGGATAATAATTCTATGGCAACAAAGGGATGAACTCCTTCTTGCCAGACGACATAACTCAAGCGTAGCTCTTGCCCATCATAAAACCGAGGTACTCCTAATACGGCAAACCAATCTGGACGTTTGTACCATTGAGGATGGCGCAGGTCGTAATAAAGATTGAGATCACTGGCGGTAAAAATGTTGTCGGCTTCGTAGGTGGGGGGGCGAAAGGTTTGGCGTAGTAGTTCGGGTTGAAGTAGATGAAATTCGTCTGGCAAACCAAGATCCTCTGGGTCTTCACTAGGTAAGTCATACATTGTGGGTAGGGTTTCGCGGGGCGATCGCGGTGGAAAGGTTTGATACATATTTTTAACCCCAAATTATGATCCTATTTTTTAGTTTAGTGCTATTTCTAGCCCATTAAGCTGTTAGGTTTTGATGCTTGCTTGATCGGATGATATGCCTTTAAATCTGGTTTTGTCTTGTTCGCCAACATAGGGACCTTGTTTGACTTCGATCATTTCAATTTCTTCAAGTACTTCAAAGCCATGTCCGCCTGTAACTAATAAAATTACGTCTCCTGCTTCGAGGATGCGACTTTCTAGATATTGCTGATCGTTATTATAGAAATCAACTCGCAGTTTGCCTTTTTTGATAAATAGGACTTCTTGGGTATAGGTTACTTCTCTAAGTACGGGGTTATGCACATGAGGTTGAATAATTTTGCCTGCGGGATGGTGCATATAGGCAAGTTGTTGGGATAGTTCATTTGGTGTGAAGAAATGAATGCCTTGCTTGTCAAATCTATTTGAGATAATTACCGCCAGTAGTTGATCTTGGTGATTAATATTTTCAATCATTTAGACCTCCTGCCAATCTAAATTTTTGACCTGTTCCCATCGAAAGCTCTGCGCTAATTTAGTATATGGATTGTCGTGGCAAGATTCGACAGATACTTCAGGAAGATAATTTTGACCGACATCATTTCTCATGAAGAAACAATTAAATCCATGCCGATGAGAGCCAATGAGACGATACCCTTTTGTTTGACATAGTTTAACCATTGCTAATAGAGATGCACTGCGATAGTCTTGCTGCTCAACAGGTTGATTTAGATAGTAAAAATTAGGATCGTATTTTGCGGTAAGGGCTAAATGCGAAGGGATTACATTATAAGTTTCAAAAACACAGACTCTGGGTTGGATACATTCAATGGATTTCCATACCCAATAATCCATACCATCAATATCTAAGCTCAGTAAATCAATTTCGCCAACAGCATCGGTATCTTTCAGTACTTGATTTACATTTTCGGCTGTAAACCAAGCTTGTTTAAATGTGGGTGGCATTAAAAAAGTTTGTTTGTGCTTAGAAAAAAATTCTTGTCCAGCTTTGACATTATCTTTTGAACCATCAAATAGATATCCACTCCAACCATGATTAATAATCAGGTTAGCCGCCATACATTCTTGACCATTACCTGCACAAATTTCAACTACTTTCTTATTGGCAGTACCGATCAGAGAGAATATATAAAGTAAGATGCCATCTTCTTCAAATTGAGAATAAGCTTTAAAGCCTACTTCATCAAATTTTGGCAGTTGTTCAGCACTGTAATTAAGATACTCTCTATATTTAAGTTTCAGCAAGGTCTGAACTTCTTGAGATGAAGATTTACTTTCTAGTTCCTGTATCTTACTTTCTATAAGCCAAATTTTATTGGGTAGTTTCAGTACTGTTTTAATTTTTTGTTGGAGTTTTCTAAGCATCTTCTTCAATCCAATTAGTTTTTAAGACTAGTTCACGCCATGATCTTTGGGTAATCAACTTAATATTATATTTGATTCTATATAAATAATAAAAAGTATAACCAAACTTTATACGCCAGTCTAATTTTCGCAAAATAAGTGATTTCAGTATTTTGGGGATGAGAAAAATAGCTTTTATAGAAAATTTAATATTTATAACCCAAAGCTTAAAAGGTGAATATACATATTTTTTATAGTCAGTATAACTATCACAATTTCCTTGATTTCCTAATCTTTTGTTAAGATAAGCTTGTGTCATTCGCTGGGTAGGAATTATATGATAAATAACACTTTTGCCGTTGTAACCAAATTTATAGCCAAGTTCCTTAATTTTAAGGTTTAAACCTGTTTCGCCGTCGCCAATCCATTCTCCTGCGGTATTTTCTGGATTAAAACCCCCACTTTGAAAGAACACTTCTCTTCGGATTGCTTGATGGCAACTGAAAACATTGCAATCATTTTTAGAAATAATAAAATCTTCAGGCGGATCATTCAGACTAAGTAATCCATTGTAACAAAGTTGAGTTACCCATTGAGGAGGTTCAATTTCCCATTTAGGAAGAACTCTACCTGTTACAGATGCTACTTGTGGGTCAAATTCAAACACTTTGACAATTTCACTGAGCAAATTTGGATCAGCAATCATGTCATCGTCAGTGAAGTACAATATATCGCCCGTCGCCATTTTAGCAGCAGAGTTCCTTGCATAATGAACACCTTGTCGAGGCTCTTCAAGATAAATTACGCGATCAGGATAATTGTTTACATATTGTTTTATTAGCTTTTCTGTAGAATCCTTAGAGTTATTATTACAGATAATAATCTGACATGACTTAGGATCGTAGTTTTGTTTTAAGAAACTATCAATCGTTAAATAAATTTTATCTGCTCTGTTATATGTGGGAATGATTATAGATATACAAATATCGTTCATGAACTATTCTGATTTATTTAGTATTAATTGCTCTAAGTCCAGAACAATTTGCGTTGAGCTATTTTGATTCGTGCTATACATCTCACTGATAATATGGTTTTGTTTCTCTAGAACTGTCTGTAAGAATACGTTGTCTGTTAATAGTCGTTCTAACAATACAATGGCATCACTTTCGTTGAATGCTGATGTAAGGTTGTCGCTTGCTATATATCCTCTCATTAAATTACTAATTGTATAACCCAAGAACAAAACAGGTTTACGAAAAAGCATCATCTCAAAAGATGCCGTTGTTGGTTGAGAAATTACTAAATTGCATATATTAGCTAACTCAGCTAGAGACATATTTTGCTCAAATATAACACCATATTCTTGAGTGATAATCTGCTCAGTTTTAAATGAGGATGCTGGATGAGTTCTGAAAATAGTATGACAAGGTATCTGCAATTTTTGAGATAGACTGTCGATAATTTTTATAACTGATTCATAGATTTCAAAGATAGGAATATTAAACAGTTGGCTATAGCCATCTATACAAGAAGTAAGAACTAATATCTTATAGCCATTTCTTATTTGTGGATACTTACTAAAATAATTTTCTCTTATTTGGAATGATTGACTCTGAGTCTTTTTAAAATCACTAAGTCTTTCCTGAAATTTTGGATAGCCTACACAAACAATATCATCTGGATTATATCCATGCGACTCCACATAAAAGTCCTTACTGTATTTATCATATACATATTGTCTTTTAGAAAGAGGAGTTGGGTATAAACCTTGTTTTTTGGAAGTCCAAATAGAGCCATGTAAAGGAGTACAAGTTTGTATACCAAGTTTGTTGGCAGATGAAATCCAACTTATATCTGCATAAGATGTATCAACGGGGGATATAAATATATCTGGAGAATATTGTTCAAGAAAAAAAGAATTTTTAACTAATCTTGATACTACTTCCTTGAATCCAAATTTAAGCAACCAAGTAGCATAATCATGAAATAGTGCGGCAGAAACTGGATGAATACATGACATTGAATCATTGATTGCATCAGTCAACTTGTCTTGAATATCCCTATTTGAAATCCCTTCTTTGAAAATACTATCTATATTTTTTAGTAAATAATCCTCTTGTTTGATTTCATTCCAAGACCAGTATTTACTTCCGAACTGATCTGTGATTTCTTTGATTTTAGCAATAATTCCGTTGTTTGATGATTCTACAATCAAGTGAGTCTGCCAATTTCTTGATAGCAGTTCAATTATGATGGGAAGTACATCAAAAATATGCCTGTCCTGAGCATATAAAATAATTTTCTTATTGTTCTCTGAGTCAGCTTTAAAAAAGTTCTCTTTTACATGTTTATTTCTTTGAGTACAGAAATTAAGTATATTTGACAAGTTTGACAGATTGGATTTGATTATTCTTTTTGCTTTGCTGTATGAAGCTCTCAATACATATTTTATTCCTTTTAAAAGAGAACGATTTACAATCTTGTCATTAATATAATAAGTAACTGGAATGTTAGAAAAGACTGCTAATTCTCTCAAAGATATTAATGAGTAGTTAATCTGAAAACCCGACCAAAAGTTAAAATCAGTCTTTATAGTTATATCAGTATCCCCAAGAAAAATAATCCTTTCAACATCTGTTAAAAGTTTGTGTGATATTTGATTACTTCTCAGTATTTCGCATAAAATAGCATAACAGTGTAGTTCAAGAGTTTCTTTCAATTGATTATATATATCATTTGTTAAAAGTTCTTCATTAAAAATATTTCTTATAAAATGTATCCAGTTGGTCGAATTTTTTTTTGCAGTGTCTAAAATGTATTCTATAGTGTCTTCTGTTAAAAGATAGTCTATAAACTCCGAAGATATAAAAAGTCTTCGACAGAGCAACACATCATCATAAGTACATGATATAAACCTGATTTCTTCTGTGGATAAACAAAGATTAATTAAGTACTGAGATAATAGGCTTTCAGAACATTTATTAATAATAACTATAATCATTTTATGTTTTTCTTGTTTCTATAATTTAGTGCAAAATTTTCAAATACTTACATTCCACGCTCTCGGCTGATAGAACATATTTGATTCTCTTGGCATATCAAAGGCTGGTGGTTTAACCTCAAACTTAAAATCATGACAAACTGACAAACCATTGGGCAATGGTAACTTACTTAGCCAAATACGAATTCCATATTTACCTGACCGTAAAACTAACGGATTTAAGGTTACTTGGATTTCAGACTTGCCCACTGGAAGAGAGAGCAATAAGCCTTCGTGATGCGGCGCAAAAGCTAGAATCGTCGGATCATCAGAAACACCTCCACCCGCCAAATCCTCAAAACAAATGGAAGGAACAATACAATTTTCAAAGGATTGCGTTGCTTCACAGCCGATCGCTAAAACTACCTCCTGACCCGTTACTGGATAATCTAATATATTACCATCTCGATCCTTAAGTGCAATATAGATCATCTTTAAAGGTGAATCTACTTGATGAGAGCCTGATGAAACCATCATCATACCTGGTTGAATAGAAACTCCTGAACCAAATAAATCGCCTTCATAATAAGAAACCACGTCGCCTGCCCGACCCGTCATCTTCACTTTACCTAGACTCAAATAAACTGCTTGCTCACATACGTTTAACACTAAGCCAGAACTATGAGAAACCAAAATAATAGATACCCCTTTTATGCGTAAATCCGCAATCTTGCGCGTACATTTAGCCCGAAAACTGAGATCTCCCACCGCCAAAACTTCATCTACTAGTAAAATATCAGGCTCCGTAAAAATCGCACTGGCAAACCCCAATCGCGCCGCCATGCCCGAACTATAACTCTGCACAGGAGAATCGATCGCCTCGCCAATTTCCGCAAACTCAATCACCTGCTCAAACCGATCCTCAATTTCTTGTTTAGAGAGTCCAAGAATTGACATATTCACATAAATATTTTCTCGACCAGTCAAAATCGGATTAAAGCCAGCACCCAGAGCAATGAGAGGTGCAACGCGACCCAAGATCTCCACAGAACCAGTATCGGGCTTAATCAAACCGCTAATGATGCGTAGTAACGTTGTTTTTCCTGCACCATTTGCGCCGACCAAACCCACAGCATCCCCACGCCTTAGCTCTAAGCTGACATCCTTTAAAGCCCAAAACTCCTTGGGACGCAATGAATCGGTCTGTCGGCTCATTCCTAAGAGTTCTGTGGCGATATCTTGAACTCCATAAAAAAGCGATCGCTTTAAGTCTCGGCAAAACCGCTTTGAGACATTGCTTACAGAAAGCACAACATCGCGATCGCATTCAAGATCGCGATCAAGTTTATGGGAATCATTCAGATACTCTAAGCTAGTCATGAAAGGTTACAAGAAGTAAAATTTAATGTGCAATTAATGTGCGATTAATGTGTAGTTAAACAAATAATTTACGAACTCATACGCTCCACAATAAAAGGCATTGCTAATCGATAGACGATCCAAGCAAGAAAAATTAACACAAAAGCTAGACAACTAACAATCCAAAAACTTATTGGTTCAGAAATCATCCCAGTTGTTGATAAATCTCTAGCTGTAACTAACAATGGTGTTACAGGATTAAGATTAACCAATGTGCTAAACCATCCCTGCTTAGGTACAGGATAAATTACTGGTGTTATTAATAGCCAAGGAGTTAAAATCAAGGGAATTATTTTAGCTATATCATTGTATAAAGCCCCAAATGGTGACAACAACAAGCCTATACCAGTACCTAAAAGCACTAAATGAATTATAGCTAAAGGTGCTAACAAAACACTCCAAGTAACTGGAACTTTAAACCAAATAAACACTGCAATAATCAGAATTATCTTGATGCCAAAGTTAAAAAATACTTCACCTAATTTCGCCAAAATAATCGCCTCTCTTGGGAAATTAATTCGAGCTAACATTGATTTGGCTGAACTAACTGCGGCAATTGGCGCACTTAATGCTTCCATAAAAGTCTGCCACAATGACATACTAAATATTACATAAGCAGGATAAGGAATTGGTGTGTTGCCAACATTAATCGCTCCAGCATCTTTGGCAATAATTAATCCCCATGCTGTTACGATTGGTGGTAAAAAAGCCCATACTATTCCTAGAATAGATTGACGATATTGAGCGCTAATATCTCTCACTAGCAATCGCCAAGCTAGTTCACGAGAAGCTAATAAATCTCGCCACATTGCCTGAAATAAAATTAAAGGATGGCGCAAGCTACTCTCTGGTGTATAAATAGTTTTTATGCTTTTACGAATAGATTTTGTCACTTTATTTGGTCATTTTATCTTATTTAACTGATTAATTCAGGGTGGTAATTTTAAGCGAGACATTTTAGAGGGTCTCAGGATCGATCCCGATCGCTCTTAACTTCGCTAACAAAGTTTCGGCACGTTGGCGCTCTTGTAGTAACTGTGTTTCGGCCTGCTCAGCCCTTTGTTGAGCCTGCTGTGCCTGCTGCTGAGCTTGCTGCGCTTGTTGTTGGGCTTGCCTTGCTTCCTGCTGAGCTTGCCTTGCAGATTCATCGGCAGTTGGTAATAGCACTCCATCCAGAGTTGCCCAGCGTACCCAAGTGGTATTTGCTTCTTTATATTGACCAGACCACAGCACTAGGGCAAGTCCTAGTTGTTCGCTAATTAGCCGTCCTTGTTGATCGGGAATAATTGGCTGATAGGCGAGATCGCTAATGGTAAAACCAGCAAAATCACTGGGATTAAAAGGGTCAAACCAAAAATATTCGGGAACACGTAGCCGTTTTTGATAAATTTCTTTTTTTTGTCTTTTATCCTGTGATGCAGTACTAGAAGATAGCAACTCTACAACCACATCAGGTCCTTTGCCCTCCTCCCAAACTACCCAACATTTGCGTTCGCCCTTGGGGACATCTAGCACCGCAAACATATCGGGCCCGCGAAAATCATGATTTTTAAGCTGGTTGGGGCTGAAATAGACAAACATATTGCCGCCGACAAAGGCTTCGCGATCGCTTAGCCAAGCATCGAGGGGATCAACTAATAAGTCCATTTGCAATTTATGGCGATAAGTCTCCATAGGAATCCCGTCATCGTATAGTAGTTCATCCTGTGTGGGCGGAGTTACAAAGTCGGGAATATCTTTTTGTTGATTTTCAAGTAATGCTGATTCAGTCATGATTTTCTCCGATTAAATCCCATTGCAGGGGCTGTCCTGCCTTGACATCGCGCCCAATCCTCTTACCGAGCAGTATATCGTAATATTTGGGTGGTAAGCCCGAACCAGGACGGATGGCTCTCAGGTTTGCGGGGGTTAAAGTATCGCCTTTTTTCATGTCTTGGGCGATGTAAAGCGATCGCCGAAATATTATTGATTTCTTCTCAGCTTCAGTCACACCGTAACTAATCTTACCCAAGGCTTGCCATGCTCTTGCCGATTCTATTACCAACTGCCGCATTTCCTCTGGCTCCATCGAAAAAGCAGAATCCACGCCACCATCGGCACGGGCTAGGGTGAAATGCTTTTCAATTACAGTTGCGCCTAGTGCCACACTTGCCACTGATACGCCAATTCCCATTGTGTGATCTGATAATCCAACCTGCACGTCAAACAAATCTCGCAAATGGGGAATTGTCAAAATATTTGTATTCTCTGGTGTCGCAGGATAGGTACTCGTACATTTGAGCAGGATGATATTTTCGCAGCCAGATTCTTTTGCCGTTCTCACGGTTTCGTCTAATTCAGCCACATTTGCCATGCCTGTGGAAATGATCATCGGTTTACCTGTGCTTGCTACTTTGCGAATAAGCGGTAAATCGGTATTCTCAAATGATGCAATTTTATAACAAGGCACATCTAGGGATTCTAGAAAATCAACGGCTGTCGCATCAAAGGGCGTACTAAAACCGATAATTCCTAATTCTCTACAACGCTCAAAAATTGGCTCATGCCATTCCCAAGGTGTATAAGCTTGTTGATAAAGTTTATAGAGAGAATTTCCTTGCCATAGGCTAGTGGAATCATTAATAAAAAACTCTCCTTCACAGAGATCAAGGGTCATTGTATCGGCTGTGTAGGTCTGAATTTTCAAGCCATGCGCTCCCGATCGCGCCGCCGCTTCCACTATTTCTAAGGCTCTCTCTAGAGATTGATTATGATTGCCCGACATTTCAGCGATGATAAATGGCGCATAGTCAGATCCAATTTTTCGCCCTTTAATTTCAATTGTTTTCATTGTTTAGCTACTCTGTTGCTATCCATCGGATACCTCTTTGTTTAATGCGATCGCCAAAGTGACATTTATTAACCTCAATCATATCTATATCTCTCCCCATCGCCTCATAAATCAAACTGATTACTGCAAAAAAGTCTTCAGGGTTAATCTGTTCAACAGCAATATCAATGTCAGAGTTTTGATGAAATCGTTGAGCTTGTGTTAGCGATCCAAATATATATGCTGTTTGAATGCCATAATGCAATCCATGACTATCTAGCCATTGCATAACTTTTAATAGTAGTTCTTGTCGTTCTTTTTCGTTTTACAAAGAGCGATCGGCAAGAATTTGATCGAGTTTAGAAGTGTTGAAGGGAATGATTGATTTCATATAAATTTTTGTTGTAAGAAATGAGTTTAAATGAATGAACTTCTAAAAATCCAGAGCTTTTCCAATCAATTCTTTTACAGGAGTATCCCAGCCTTTATCTAACAAATATTCATATTTTTGACGATCTCTAATGCGATGAAATGTTCCATTTTGATTTTGGGGCTTTGGAGCTATTCTTTGTCTTTTAATATCCAACCAATGTTTCTTAAGTAAATCAATAGCTATTGAGTTTAATTTGTCATAGCTAGTCCTTAGAGTATGATCTTCTTCAAAATAGACTTCTTTTTGAACCAAAATATCACCAGTATCAATGCCAGAATTTACATAATGAATACTTACTCCTTTTGGAGTGTCCTCTAAAAAGCTCCATAGATTTGGATCTGCTCCTCTATTCCAAGGTAAAAATGATATGTGTATATTAATTATCTTTTTAGGAAATAAATTAATTAAGTCTTCTTTCAAAATATGTCGACATCCGTAACTAATAATGAAATCAATATTTTTTAAAGTTATAGAATCTATGTTGATTTTTTCTTCAGTAACTGTAACTTCATCTTCGTATGATTCTAAAAAATCTATCAATTCCTTACGATAGGGACTAAGCAGCAATATTTTCATAGGAAATATCTGATTAAATACTCAAAAAATAATTATTAATTGTAGGGGAACCAATTTTCGTCTAGTACCTGATCAAGATCGCCGATCGCCTTTTCAGGAAATGTGCTGAGGGGAAGCTGTGAGCGATCGCTGACAATCTCTCTAGCGTCCTGATAACATTCTTCAAAAATTTCCTGACAATATACCTTTAAACTAGGACTAGCTTTCAATTCCTTGTTAATTTGCTTGCGAAAAGTACGCACTTCACCTTGCCAGTGTCCGAAATTACGTTCTTTCTCAGATTGCCAATATTTTATTCTTAGCAAATGCTCAATTAATCGAGTCAGTAAACTTTCTAATTTCCTTTTTTTGCGTTCACTCAAGTCTAATACCTCCTCAATTAGATTTTCCCAGTCAACGGATTTAAAATTTTGATTTTCTAGCTGTTTAACAGCATCTAGTACCCAAAGATTATAGTCTGTGTCATATAGTGTTTTGGTTGAAGATTTTTCTTGGATTAACATAGCTTTTACCTCTCTATTAAATATTAATCTGACTTACTGAAACTCTTTTATAAATTCAGCGATCGCCTCATATTGATCGTAGTAAGTGATATATTTTGCAAGAATATTTAAATTTAAATCAGGAAAAAATCGACTTACTTTGACATTTTCATAAACTTGTTTCCCTTCAACTAAATCATAGACCTTCAATCTCCCATCTTCCCAATACCACACTTCCGCAATGCCCAGTCTTGCATACAAGTCTAAGATATTAATATTGCCACTGGTTAAGACTACTTCTATAACTAAATCAGGAATATCTTTTCTAACATTAAAATTATAGGACTCATCAGGCTCTTTGCGTCCACCTAAATCCCTATTACCTAAAGTCGCACTTCCTCGTTTATAAAACCGAACTCCAGAATGCCGTAAATATGCCTCTAATAACAATCCAATTGTACTCTTAATCTCCTCATGCTCATTACTCAAGGTCATAATTTCCAGCACACCATCCAAATAAACAAACCTCACGCCATCAATGCTAGAAAAGGCTGCTTCTATACTTTCAAGCTGCAACCAACTAACACCTTGAATAGTGCAGTTTGTATCATTCATTTTTGCAGATCTGATGGCTACAGTCATGACTAAACCTATATTAATTCTTCAAAAATAACTAATAACTAATAAAAAATAACTAATAAAAACAGTTGATTTGGTTCAATCCCTAAAGCTTATAACTGAGCTAATAATCTTTCCGCACGTTGGTACTCTTGTTCTGCACGTTGGCACTCTTGTTCCGCACGTTGATGCTCTTGATCGAATCGCTGTGTATTGTCTGCCATTGGTTGCCCGTCACTATCTGGGTAGTCAATCTTTGGGGCTGTGCGTATTGGTGAGGTTGTCATGTTAATAATTCCTGAGAAACCAATCTGCCATTAATTTAACATACTGCTCATACTGCGCTTTGCGCTTACTCAAAACCTAGAGAATTTTTTAAAAAGAGCGCGGATTGCTATTTTAAAAAAAATTCTCATAAGCTATAAGGGCTGCGCCACCAAAAATCGATAAGCTTTGGTGTTTGTTGCTTTAGATCGAATCTGGATCAAGCCCTAGCTCACGCAACTTAGCTGCTAATTTAGCCGCCCTTTGTTCGGCTTGCTGTTGAGCTTGTTCAGCCTGATGTTGAGCCTGCTCGGCTTGATATTTGGCTTTTTCCATTTCCCTAGGGCTAAGTAATTTGGTTTCTGACTTAGGCGAATAAAACCGCATTTCACCATTGGCATCTAACCATAGCTCTAAGCCCAATGTTTCAGCATAAATTGAGAGGCGATCGCCATTTAATTGTCCCAAAATTGGCAGATAATTGCCCTCAATCAAACGGAACCCCTGTAATGAGGGCTTTAGATACTCAGCAGTGGGATCATACTGAAAATATTCTTTTACTCCCAAATACGCATACAAACCTCGTTTTGTACCCCGATCTTCACTGGCAGTACTTTTTGACGTGATTTCTAAAATAAAATCAGGAACCTTGCCATCCTCTTCCCATATCTTATAAGAAGGTCGCTTTTTTTTCTCAACGCCAAATACCACAAACACATCGGGAGCTACTACTGATTTGGGCTTGCCCTGTTCGTAATAGATAAATAAATTTCCAGACACATAAACATTGGCATCTTTTTGGAAATAACTGTCTAGGGCTTCAACACCATAAATCAAGTAGTCTCTAGTTGCATCACTCTCAGCCATTGGCAAACCGTCGCTATCAGGATAAGTAACATCAAAAAGTGAATATCTAAGGGAAGTTGTCATCGTGGCGACTCCATAAAACCCGATCTAAGACTAAGCTAACATACTGCTCATTTCTGAGACAACTCGCCTTGAGCCATTGCCATCAACTAATTCCTGTCCTTTCTTACTCATAGTTTCGCGTTTGCAGCGATCGCCAATTAATTCCTTTACCGCAAAACTAATCTGCCCAATCGTCACGTCCTGATGCCAACCGAGATTGATGATTACACCTTGTCGAGCTAATTCTGCGGCGATCGCTATTTGGTTGTCAGCAATGGCAATCACGATGCTGGGTAAGCCCATAAAGGCAAGTTCCCAATTAGTCGAACCACCTGCGGCGATCGCCAGATCAGCCCAAGCCATCAACTCAGGCATATTACTAACATTGCGCTGCAAAGAGATTGCTAGGCTTGAATCGGCGATCTCTTTCTGTAAAACTTGATAATGAGGGTTACTGCCGCCAATTACCACAATGACTTCTAAATTATTTCTATTTAACCGATCTAAAGCTTGAATTACTTTAAGAGTTACATTGTCAGGATCACTGCCACCTAAAGTAATTAATATTTTAGAAGCGATCGGGTTTACTTCTCTTTGCCAATCTCGCCATTGCCAAAACTCGCGCCTGAGCAAAGCATATTCTGTACCTAACAACAATTTTGTATAAGGTTCTCGGTTGATATATAGATCTTGATTCGCAGAAATATTTTGATTTAAGACTAGATCCGCAAAGTAATGATCTG
>DCSN01000194.1:0-10080 GCA_002325645.1 Pseudanabaena sp. UBA1465 | reverse complement strand
TTTGATATGCTGCACCAAAATGGTAGCCATCCACAACCACCCATTGCGCTGCAAATTGTCGGATAAAATCTACAGTCTGATGGGCATCCTCATCGCTTCCAGCCTCAAATGATAAATACAAAACTATCATTTTCTCTGACAGTAATCTAGCTTCTAATGCTGGGGATTTATTGGCTAAGACAAATATGGCTTTCCCCCCTCGATCTTGCCACTCCTGCGCTAGTGATAAACAACGCATAATATGCCCTGTACCAATCTGAGCCGAGGCATCAGCCCGAATTACAATATTCATTTCAAATTTTACAGTCTGTTTTTTGCATTAGAAACCAGTTGACATCATCTTGTGGAAAGGCTGGATCTCGGTGATAAACAAATCCGTAATCAATCAACTTTAAATCTTTGTACATATCTAACATTTCGCCAGCAAAGTCACGTTTGAATAAGCGATCGCTATGACCACGATAGGGGATAGCAACTGGTGAGGGATTGTAATATTCACAAATGAGAATATTACAACTTGATGCATCATATATTTTCTTGTAAGTGGCTTCTAACTTATCTGGATTAATATGAATTAGAACACCTTTAACCAGAACAATATCCGATTGTTTCTCAATATGGTAGTCAAATATTGAGCCAGTGAATACTGAATTGTCACCAATAAAATTACGAAGTTCTCTTGCTGCATCTTGATTAATCTCTACAGCACTCAACTCAATATTTGGATAGAGCAACTTAATAGCTCTTAAGTTCATGCCAATATTCGCCCCAAATTCAATACAAGATGTTAGAGTTCCAGCTTTTAATAAAGTACGACTAAAAAAAGCTAAATTTGATGAAAGCAGTTCTTGACTATCATTTCGCCTAATATAGTCAGTACCAAAAATTCCTGCCCAAAAATTTTCTTGTTCTGTTTTATATTCTGTCATCTTATTCTCCATATTGTTTCTGCTCGATATGCTGGTTAATCGTCATCCACTCAGGATTGTGAGATAGTAGCTCAAGGCAATCCTCTAATGTAAATTCTGGCTTAACGGGATATAAAGTTTCAATAATTATCTTAATCAACTCAAAGTCTTCGATTGTATCTACTGTCCATCGATGATTGCTGTGATTTTCAAAATAGTTGATTTTGCCTAAGTTACACCGATCAGGATGGCGATAAATAAAAGGAGTGACATGCTCTCTATCTGGTTGAGCAGTTGCTCGATGAAATGCCTCATCTAAATCTGCAAAAGCAAAGACTTCTGTATCCATACCACGAGGATAAGTTCTTCCTAGAGCATTAGAAACATAATCGTATTTAGGATAAGACTCTATGTAAAATTGGATGACTTGATCGATTACTTGAGGATCAATTATAGGACAGTCAGAAGTAACTCGAACTACAACATCGGCTTGATAGGCGATCGCTGCGCCATGATAACGAGCTAAAACATCATCTTCAGACCCACGATAACTAGTAATTGATAGGCGATCGCATAAATCAACAATTGGTTGATCGGTATCGTTGATGGTAGTTGCTACGACAATTTGATCGGCTAATTTAACTCGTTTCAACCTTTCAATTTGATATTCCAGCAAAGGTTTTCCTAATACTTGCTTCATTACTTTGGCAGGTAGCCGAGTAGAAGTCATTCTGGCTTGGTTTATAATTACAACTTTCATCAAGTCAATGGCATTAATTTGTAAAGTTCTGCCCAGAAGTCTGGATTCATAATTTCCTCCAGTTTAAAGGGACAGGTTTCAGGGAAGTTATCATCGGGTAAATCGGTTTCAGCGATCGCTAAATCTCTCGCTTCAGACCAACTTTCCGATAAAGCTTCATCAAGTCGAGACTTTAATCCAGGATTACGACGCAGCAATTTATCGATTGATGTTCGCTGCACGCGGATTGTCGCTCGCCAACTGTTAGAACGTTGCCAGTGTTGAACTTGCCACTTGAGCAGATGCGCCACTAATTGCATCAGCATTGACTCCAAATGATCGTAATGACGATTACCCAAATCAGTTAGCTCCTCGATCAGATGAGATAAATCTAATTGCCCAAACTTCTCCTGACGCAGTAGATCTGATTGTTGATGTGCCCAACTATAAAAATCAGCTTTATACAATATGTCACTCATGTTGGCTCTCCATCAGGTCAGAATCGCTCGTAAATTTTCAACCTTGGTTCAGCCAGATTTCTAAGTCTCCAATACCTCGGAAATCTAGCAGGGATTCCCCTAAAAATTCTAGTTGTTCGACAGATAGCGATCGCACCTGATTTTCTAGGGATGATGGCAATATCCCACAACGGCGAATTAACAAACGGATCACTAAGGCGATCGCTGCTTCCTTTTTGCCCTCAATTTTGCCCTCAATTTTGCCCTCAATCTTGCCTTGTTGTAAGCCTAATTGCCGACCTTCTTGTAAGCCTGTTTGGAGGATTTCCTGATAGAAACGAGTTTCCTTGATATCTGCGGTTTTAAGATCCAGCATTTTTAAAATCTCCTTGGTGCTGATTTGGGGGAATTTGTTTACTAGTATAGCTTCGATTAAATCTAACCTTCGCCGAAACTCTTCATTTGTATCAGCACTATCTAATATTGATTGGGCAAGACCGATTGTCTCTGTTTCATCAACAACCAATAATTTCAGTAATGCTAGATTGGGACTTACATCAGTTAATTTGAGTAAATCTTCAAGATAAAATCGCTTAATCTGACTTCTTAATAATGATTGATAAGGGATATTTGAGCCAATATCGGTATGGCGATCTGGCAGAATCAGCAGCCCATGCCAAGATCTTGCCACGTTGTATTGAAATAAATACAAAAATATTTCAGCAAAATAACGCCCGTAAAACTGAGGATCGCGCTGCATTTGGGCTTCTAGAAATACCATCGGTAAGCTGGGATCATCGCTCACAGGCGTTAATAGACCATCAATCGCAAAGCCTTTTTCTTTGATGACTGGCGCACTGTAGGTAAATTCACAATCTGGAGGAATTTCTGGAATTAACTCAGCAATCAACTGAGGTTGGGACAAAAAAAGACGGTAGAACAGTTTGTCAGTTTTCATGGTTGGCGTAAAATTAGTCCAAAACCTTAGTCCAAAACTTTGGATAGGCTATTAATTACCCTTTCCTGATCTTGAAGCGTCAATCCATAATATAGGGGAATACTAATCGCATTTTGATAATAATTTTCAGCTTCAGGAAAGTCTCCCCATTTAAAACCGATATTTTGGTAATAGGGCTGCGTATGCACGGGAATATAGTGCAAATTTACACCAATATTAGCTTGGCGCAACTCTTCAAATACCTGCCGATGGGTTTTACTGATTTTGTCAAGATGCAAGCGAATTACATATAAATGCCAGCTAGATTCAGTGTCAGGATGCTGATAGGGTAAGGTAATCGGTAAATCTTTAAGTAAATGATGATAGCGTTGTGCTAAGAATCGCCTTCTAGCAATAAATTCATCCAAACGTTGCATCTGGCTTACGCCCAAAGCCGCTTGGATATCGGTCATGCGGTAATTAAAACCTAGTTCTAGTTGCTGGTAGTACCATGCGCCATGAGATTCTCCTTGCATTAAATCGGGATTGCGGGTAATGCCATGCGATCGCAGTCTGATTAATTTTTCATATAAATCCTCGCGATTAGTCAATACCATGCCACCTTCACCAGTGGTGATAATCTTGACGGGATGAAAGCTAAACACAGCTAGATCTGAGTATGCACAACAGCCGATCGCTTTGCCCTGATATTTACCGCCGATCGCATGGGAAGCATCTTCTAGCACATAAAATCCATATTTTTGTGACAGCGCCGCAATTTTATCCATTTCACAGGATTGCCCCGCAAAATGTACAGGCACTAAAACTTTGGGCAGATTCCCTTGACTAGCTGCATTATCTAACTTTTGCGCTAATTCATCGACGCTCAAATTATAAGTATGTGGATCAATATCTACAAAATCGACCTTAGCGCCGCAATACAAACCACAGTTTGCTGAAGCTACAAAAGTATTGGGCGAAGTCCAGAGATAATCTCGATCGCCTAAGTCAATCGCTAGACAAGCAATATGTAAAGCGGCAGTGGCACTGGAAACAGCGATCGCATATTTAACACCACAATAATCAGCAACTGCTTGCTCAAATCGATCAATCGCTTTGCCTTGAGTCAACCAATCAGAATGCAATACGGCAACTACAGCATCAATATCTTGCTGATTGATATCCTGTCTACCATAGGGAATGTAATCGGTCATACGGCAAAATTGGGATCGACATGGGCTTGAATCAACACACGCAACTGATCGACAGTCAAAAATTGCTTGTTTTGACCAGAATTATAGCTAAAACCAGCTTCAACCATTTTTGCGCCATTCGCACAATACTGCTCGATCAGACTGCCATTAACTGGCAAGATCGCATAATATTCACCACAATCCACTGTTGTAAAAGCATCGGAAGTCGTAATCATTTCTTCATGCACTTTTTCCCCTGCCCGAATGCCCACAATGCGCTGCTCACAATCAGGGGCGATCGCCGTAGCAACATCGGTAATATGGTAAGAGGGAATGCGCGGCACAAAAATTTCGCCGCCTAAACCATTCTCGATCGCCCAAATTACCATATTTACTCCTTCTTCGAGGGTGATATTAAAGCGAGTCATTTGCGGATCGGTAATTGGTAAAACCCCTTCATGACGTTTCTGTAAGAAAAAGGGAATCACTGAACCGCGTGAACCCATGACATTGCCGTAACGTACCACACTAAAATGCAGATCCCTAGAGCCTTTGATATTATTAGCCGCCACAAATAACTTGTCAGCACATAACTTAGTCGCCCCATACAAATTAATTGGAGCCGCCGCCTTATCGGTAGACAGAGCCACAACCCTCTTCACGCCACTATCTATAGCCGCCTCAATCACATTTTCTGAGCCTAGGACATTAGTACGAATGAACTCGATCGGATTGTACTCAGCAGCAGGGACTTGTTTGAGTGCTGCCGCATGAACGACGATATCAATGCCCTCACAGGCGCGGGTTAAGCGTCGTACATCACGAATATCACCGATAAAATAACGTAATCCCGAATGTTTTTTCTCAGAAAATTGTTGGGACATTTCAAACTGTTTTAATTCATCACGCGAATAAATAACTAATCGCTTAATATTAGGGAGTTTTTGGAGAATTAGTTCTACAAACTTTTTCCCAAAAGAACCAGTACCACCTGTGACTAGGATTGAGCTTTTTTCGTCAATTCGCATAGAGTTTGTTAATTGTGGGAACCACATTTCGCCAAATAATTTTACAAATAGTTTATCAATTCAGCTAACTCATATGCTCGATTATTAACATATTGTTTGGTTCCCGTAAAAGGAAAAGACCTAGCACTATTGGCGATCGCATCCCGCAAAGTCACATAACGCTCCTGACGCTGAGGCCCAATCACATAGCGCTTACTCAAATTTTCGACCTTGATTACCGTATCCGACATATTTAACTAAAATTTATTAGGTAATAACTTAATCACAAAACTTAAAACCGATTCAGCCATTGCCAAAGCCTCTTCCGCTTCAGATATATCAGGCTCGACTATATCACTAGGATATCGGAATTCAGTTGCATAGGGTGTAAGAACTTCTGCTGAAGTCCGTAATATTTCAAAGCCAAGGTCAAAATCAAGGCAATTTTCTAGCAAAACAACAAGATTATGAGTTTTTTGCAAGGTAACTGCCTGATACACCAAATAAGCCTTTAACGCTTTCTCCGCAGATTGTTGACAATGATAAACAACAACATCAAAAAATTCATGCTCAAACAATACCTTAGCTGACTCTAAATCTCTCTGACTTTTGAACAACCAATCTTGTATTTCCTGATAAAGCTCATCATCCATAGAGAACCTTCCCATCATGAATGACTCGACTTATCAAGGAACTCTTTACATTGATTTTTCTTTTTACTTCCTCTCGCGTTACCACAATCACATCAGTGGGTATTCTTATCCCACGCAATGCCCTATAAGCTAGACGCGATCGCCGATAACGAGGTTCATCAGAATGCGACACAATTACCATTAGGTCAATGTCGCTATCCTCATTAGGTTCACCATAGGCATAAGATCCAAACAAGATTATTTGCTCTGGGTTCAAAGTTGCCGCTAGTTTTTGAGTAATTTGTTCCAACAACTCAGTGGTTACTTGCTTCATCGCTCACCAACTTCTAGATTGCGTTCCAACACATCGGCGATCGCGTAGGGACAATCAACAGGCATATCTAAATCTGTCTCGGCGATCGCATCTAAACGACCAGTCTCATAAACTTGCTCTAAATATTCAGGCGTTAAGTAGCGCTTGAGACTTGGACTATCTCGCAAATACTTTTTAATATTCAGTCTTTCCCGTTGGATTGTGGTTTGCCAACTCCGCGATCTTTTTTGGGGTTGATAGTCCCACTTCAGCAAATGATGCACGATTAAACGTAGGCTGCTTAATAGGCGATCGCGCTCCCGTTTCGACAAATCGCGCACCTCCTCCACTAAATTTTCAATATCCAACTCCGCAAACCGACCCGCCGCGATCAGATCCGCCATCTGCTCAGCCCAGAGTCCAAAGTCTTGTTCGTATAAAGTTGTCATAGTTCCAACCAAAAAATTGATCTTAACGTTAATAAAAACAAACTAAGCAGGTTGAATTCCCATAGCCCTTAGTTGTGCTGACAAACGTTCGGCTCTCTCATATTCTTGGTTAGCGCGTTGACTTTCTTGGTTAGCGCGTTGACTTTCTTGGTTAGCCCGTTGGCTCTCTTGGTCAGCATATTGACTTAACTCAAGAGTTGTCAGAAATTTTTGACCATCAGGACGATAAATTTCCAAATTATCTTCAGAAATCTTAAATCGAATCTGCAAGCGCGGACTAATCCAATCTTCGATATCTTCGATTACATTCAGTCGATTATCTTTTTTGTACAAGCCATTCAGTTCATTGGTTTCGGGATCATAAATGTAATATTCTTCGACCCCATAGCGATCGTAGAACTGCAACTTTTTAGTCATTTCCTTTAATCGATTGCCAGGAGAAAGAATTTCAAATACGACTTGGGGCGCAATATTATTTTCTCGCCATTGCTGATAAGAACCGCGATCGCCCTTAGCGCGACCAAACGCAACCAGCACATCAGGAGCCACCCGAATCTCTGGATGTCCTTCCACGGGATACCACAACAGATCACCCGCCACAAATACATCAGCAGCGTTAGCAAAAATCAATTCCAAATTCTCCTTGATCAGCACAATCCAGCGAAATTGTTGCGTATTATCCGCCATTGGTTGTCCATCACTATCAGGGTAGATAACTTTTTTGCCTGTGCGTATGGGTAAAGTCGTCATCGCTAGAAATCCTACAAGCCCGACAAAGCTAATTTAACATACTAATCCTGAGCCTAAACTTCTTGCCGCGATCGTAACTTTTGGCAATAATTCTTATGCTTTTTGGTTTTAAATTGCTGCTGCTGCAAAGCCAAAACCTCAGCCAAATTCCCCTGCACAAGCTGATTAATCGATAATACTAAACTTGGAAATATTCTGCTTTCAATAATCCCTAAATTATTCATCTCAAGTTTAATATATTCACCGTTTTCGAGATAAAACCAGTCGATCGCTTGATCGTATACTCGCCAAACGATATATTCCAATACACCATGACGGCGATAGACAGTTAACTTGTCATAGAGATCGTAGGAAACCGTGGAACCAGAGATTTCCACAATTAACTCGGGCGCACCTTCGATATAGTCATCATCACTAATGCGCGACTGTCCGCCAAACTCTGACCGAATTCGTAGCAGCGCATCAGGCTGCGGTTCATTGTCTAAATCTAATCTCACCGTGGCATTGTCTGCAAGCTCTACACCTACAGTATTAGCAGCATAGGTTGCTAACCAACCCATCAGAGAACTGTGGGGTAAACCATGACTTTTGTATCTCAGCGCGGCAGCCATATAGACGACTCCATCAATTAATTCAGCTTTTTTGTGGGGTGGTAGTAGCTCGTAACGCCTTTCAAACTCAACACGATTGAGGCGATCGCCATTTTCTAAAGGCTTGACTGCTGGCTGAATAGTTGCATTTAACATAGCTAAATTACTAAATGTCAATAAATGGGTTTTAGGGTAAAGGGAAGAAATCGGGATTCATGATCTCCTCTAATGAAAAAGGGCAAATTTCAGGAAAATTGTTGTCTGGTAAATCAGTTTCAGCGATCGCTAAATCTCTAGCCTCAGACCAGCTTTCTATGAGTGCTTCATCAAGTCTAGACTTTAACCCAGGGTTGCGCCGCAACAATTTATCAATTGATGTACGTTGCACTCGAATTGTCGCTCGCCAACTGTTAGACTGCCGCCAATGCTGCACTTGCCACTTCAACAAATGCGCGATCTCACTTTTTAAATATAATCCGCAAATCCCTCTTCCGCCGAACGAAATATCCAAGTTCCTAGACTAAAAATGGCGATCGCACTGACTGTTGACCAACCAAACCCAATCCAACTAAATGCAGTCTGTCCCGTCACCGCAAACCGAAATACATCTAAAAAACCTGCCATTGGGTTGAGATAATACCAAAACAAAAAACGCTGAGGTACGATCTGCACAGAATAAACCACTGGCGAAGCATAGAGCCAGACCTGAATTAAAAATGGAATAATATACTGAAAATCCCGATAGCGGACATTGAGCGCAGCTAAGATCATGCCAATACCTGTCGCTAATACCATCGTCATGATCATCACTAGCGGAATTAGCAATAATCCCCAATTTGGACGCATTCCATAAATAAAGGCAAGGGGTAATAACAAAAATAAAGAGACGACAAAATCAATCCATGCCGAACCCACAGCCGCTAAAGGAATGATCAGTCGTGGGAAATAAACCTTAGTAATTAGCTGGGCTTCTGTGAGTAAACTGGAGCCAGAACGGGTCACGCCTTCAGAAAATAATCCCCATAAAACTAATGCCGAATAAACAAAAATAGGATAAGGAACCCCATCGGATGGGATTTTAACCAAGTTCCCAAAAATGATACTAAAAATAGTCATTGAGACTAGGGGCTGAATCAGAACCCACGCAATCCCAATCACCGTTTGTTTATAACGTACCGTGATCCGTCGCAGCATCAGCATATACAGCAATTCACGGTATTCCCAAAATTCATGAATTCCTTCGCCTAAAGATTTATTTTGCGATCGGATAACAGTTACTTTGGCAGTCATATCTTTATTTTGTTATCTCTTAAAGTTTCCATCTCATCTACCCTTCTCAAAAATTAACATCTCGATGTAAGACATCACCAATCTCATAGGAACAAACCTCTGGGAACTTTAAACCTGTTTCCTTAAAAGCATCGGCACAAGCTACCAGATAAATCTTATACAACCACTCATTTGCTAAATAACGCCTCAAACTAGGGCTATCTTCCAAATAAAGGGAAATATTTGCTCGCTCCCTTTGAATACTTCCCTGCCAACTTCTTGACCTGCATTGGGGCTGATAGTCCCACATTAGCAAATGATGCACGATCAACCGCAAACTACTCAACAGGCGATCGCGCTCCCGCTTCGACAAATCGCGCACCTCCTCCTCCAAATTTTCAATATCTAACTCACCAAAACGCCCAGCCTCGATCAGATCTGCCATCTGCTCAGCCCAAAGTCCGTAGTCTTGTTCGTACAAAGTTTTGCTCATAACTTACAAGCTTCCATAAAAAGGCGATTCTAAGATTCGTATTATGATATCGATTATACCCTTATACCCTGCAACGCCCAAAACTCCTCATGGGCAGGATCATTAAGCTTTTGACTAGGGTTAAAAAATCTTTGTTTTAACGACCTAGCACCATTGGCGATCGCATCCCGTAAAGTCACATAACGCTCCTGACGCTGATGCCCAATAAACATAGGCACTAGATCAGCAGCAATTTCTAAAACCTCTTCAATGGTATCAGCCTCAGCAACTAAGCCTGGTACTTCAATGCTAGTCGCAACAAAATAGTCCTCACCATTTTCATTTAACTAATGTGAGTGGGAA
>DCSN01000195.1:22138-42164 GCA_002325645.1 Pseudanabaena sp. UBA1465 | reverse complement strand
TTCCCGTTCGCGTTAGTTAAAAAGGGGATGCTGAAAAATATGGCTAAGCCGATCGCGGAAACAATACAAGTAATAATCGTAATCGTGATGAACTTGCGATCATTTGCCCCATAAAACTTATTTGGTAGTGAACTCGCCAACACCATTAATCCAATGACAATAAGAATCCCAATAAATAAGGTGCGATTCATAGACTTTTGGGTTGCAATTTGAACGGTATATTGATACTCAGTATGCCATTGCATCTATAAAACTGCAATTTATACAGCAATTTGCCCTGTCCAATTTACGAGTTAATACGGTTTAATAAAATCGTACTTTACAAAACTTTTTATGACCGATTGGGTATGGCTTCAGCGATCGCTACCGACGGAAATAACGGGAGCCGATCTATGGGAATCACTCTACGCTGATGAACCAGTTACAGTTTTATTGGAAAGCCCTGCCAGAGTCCCATCAAAATTAGCCAGATACTCGATCGCCGCAGGTAAACCTCGACAAATCTGGACTCCTGAAGTTGGCGATATCTTGCCCTGTCTGGATAACCTGCGATCGCAGATGCAAGCTACTCCCAACTCTCAAACTAATTTACCTGAGCATTTACCATTTACAGGGGGCTATCTAGGCTGGTTGGGCTATGATCTCGCATGGGAAATTGAGCGATTACCCTATACCAAACCTGACACCTTACCTTTTCCAGTCGCCTTTTGGTACGAGCCATCTAGTTTTGCCGTCATCGATCACCAAACCCAAAATGTTTGGTTAGCCGCCAGCAATCAATCTGAATTAACAGAACTCAGCGATCGCCTAGAAAAAGCAATGGGTGGATTCCCGCCGAAGGCGGGAATCCATCCCCTAGAACAAAAGCAATTTGTATCCCTATCTTCGGCGGCAATAGAAAAAAACTATTCCCCAGAACAAAAGCAATCTGTATTTCCGCCGAAGGCGGAAATACAGATTGCTTACTCGCCAGATCAGCAAGGCTACGAAGCAATGGTGGAAACTGCTAAACAACATATTTATGCTGGCGATATTTTTCAGGCAAATCTATCGATGCGCTATGGCTATCCTTGGGCATCGAATGGATGGCAACTATACAAACAATTACAAAAAATTAATCCTTCCCCGTTCGCTAGTTATTGGCGGACAAATTGGGGAGAAGTAATCAGCGTTTCCCCTGAGCGTCTGGTGAGCCTACGCGATCGCCTTGCGGAGACTCGTCCGATCGCAGGGACAAGACCGCGTGGCAAAACTGAGCAGCAAGATCTAGCATTAGAGCGTGAATTACTTGCCTGCACCAAAGAACAAGCCGAACATATTATGCTCGTTGATCTGGAGCGTAATGATTTAGGGCGCGTTTGTGAATGGGGTACTGTCCAAGTTGATCAACTGTTAGCGATCGAGCGCTACAGCCATGTGATGCACCTTGTCAGTAATGTGGTGGGGACTTTGCGAAGCGATCGCACTTTTGTGGATCTGATTCGCGCCACTTTCCCTGGGGGAACGATTACAGGCTGTCCGAAAGTCCGCTGTATGGAAATCGTGGAAAAATTAGAACCCCAGCGTCGCAGTTTATTCTATGGTTCCTGCGGTTATATCGACAAGCGCGGCAACATGGATCTAAATATCCTGATCCGCACTTTACTCAAAACCAATAATCATATTTGGGGACAAGTCGGCGCAGGGATTGTGGCTGATAGTGTTAGCGATCGCGAATGGCGCGAATCATTACAAAAAGCTCAGGCTCAACTAGCGGCACTGGGGCTGGTATAGCTTAAATAAGTGAGTTGCGGTGCGAAGAGTCGCAATTCACTTATTTGGTTTTATGTCTTCATAGGAATAGCGATCGCTATAAAATAGAAATATATTCCAGATACTCCCAAAAAGTTTAGATAACCGTGAATTATTACTTTCCTTCTGATCCCCCCTATTTTTTATTTGCGATTTCCCTTGTTGCTGGACTTGCCTGCGGACGAGCTTTTGAAGTAACTTTACGCAATCTGGTTAATATTTGGGCAACCAGTAAATCCTCTCGCACCATGCTAGAACTCAAAAGCTCCAGCATCAAAGTTCCCTACCTTGGTATGACCCTAAGCATTGCTGTCTTCATGTCCACAGGATTAGAGGTGTTTGGATTTCCGACCTTGTTTGGTTATATTGTGGCAATCCCCGTCACTGTCGCTATTGCGCTTCTCGTTTGGCGACAATTAGGACAAATGTTGATTGAGCTAGAACGAGGCGGCTCCGCAGCACTAGATCTAGATTCCTTTGAAGGTTAGTGTTACAAAACGAATTTTCATAGCACTTTTCGAGGTAAGGATTGTTTCCTCGCCGAAGGCAAGGAAACAATCCAGTACTTCACTAAATCAATACACTTTTGCCTAGGCTAGTCAATTAATGGACGCTAAAGAATTTTTGCAAACATATCGAGCGGGGCGAAAAGGGTTTTCTAATGTCGATCTAGTGGGTGTGGATTTACAAGCGATCGATCTGCACAAAATTGATTTTAGCCATGCTTTAATGAGCAAAGCTAATTTAGCCAATGCGAAACTCTGTCGAGCGAATCTAGTTGGTACAGATTTAAGTTATGCCAATTTGCATAGTGCCGATCTACACCGAGCGAATTTACGATATGCCAATCTCAAGGGCGCGGATCTTCGCAAAGCCGATCTTCGGGGTGCAGATTTGCGGGGTGCAAATTTAAGTTGGACAAATTTGCAAGAGGCAGTTTTTGATGGCGCTCAGATGGCAAATATTAATTTGTATAATGCCAAAACCTAAAGAAGAGGGGCGCAAAGCGCCCCTCTTCTTTAGATTTTAAGCTTCACCTGTGATTGATAGACCCTCGACCCAAACCTGTGGCGCAACACCTGAAGGCGTAACTTTTACTTTTGGTTCAACATAGACGATCGCTTTGAGTAATGCCAAAATATCGCCTGCAACGGTCGCTGACTCGATACTAACGCGATCGCCTTGATTCACTAGCCAACCATCAAAGGGCAAAGAGAAAGAACCCTGCGAGGATTGGACACCTGCATGGAGCGCCTGTAAATCATCGATTAAAATTACATTTTCCGCAGTTTCCAAATTGCAGACTTTCTCATTGTCTGCATTGGCGGCATTACTGCGTTCAATATGGAAGAAGTTGGGACTGACGGAAACCTTTGCGCCAACGCTGCCATTGCCTGTTGGTTTAGCATTTAGACGTTTTGCCGTAACGGAGCTATGCAGAAAGTTAGTTAATACACCATCAACAATTAAGGGAATGCGTCGAGTGGGAGTTCCTTCCCCATCAAAGTCTGACGCTCCCACATTACCAATATGTAGCTCATCATCGCTGACATTTAACAGGGGTGAGGCAATCTGATTGCCAAGGGATTCGGGGGTAGAAAGGCTATTTTTATCGAGAATACTTTGGGCATTAAATAGACTAGAAAAAGCGCTAATCAAACTCAAAAAGGCTTCAGGGGAAAAGACGACTAAATATTTACCAGACTTGATTTTGTCGTAATTCAAGTGACTAATCGTTTTTTCGGCAGTTTCGTCAACACAACCCTTGACATCTAAACTGGCAAAATCACGACTGACTCGATAGGCTCCACCACTGCGAGGTTTTCTGCCTTCTTCTTCAGTTTTAGTATAGAGATAAATGGAACTATAGGAATTGCTCTCATTCCGCATTGCGCCATCGCTATTGAGATAGAAGCGACTAACATCCCGTTGCGATAAGCCGTTATAGGGAACTCCCGCGATCGCCTGATGTTTTGCCAATAATTCTTTTTCGGCATCAAGCAGGGTGGCGACTAGTTGCTCGATCGCTGTTTGTGGTGCAGTCTGAGGTTCACGGGCAGGAATCTCCGCGATCGCTTCGGGACTAAAATCAGGAATATTTTCCTTAGCACCGAAGAAACTAGCTTCATGGGCGCTTTGGAGGGCAAGTTCTAAGCCAACGCGATCGATATTAGTGGTGGAAGTAACGCCGACCGTTCCCTGATCATTCCAGACGCGCACGATGATACTGGCGCGATTGGATGCGGATACCTGCTTAGGTTCACCACTATCAACTTCAGCGCTAGTCTCATCGACGATCGCGCCGTAAATATCAAATTTCTTAATTTCTAGCTTGATGGCTGTTTCTTTAGCATCGGAGACTAATTTTTCTACACTGAGCGCTGATGACATAAATCTTTTAATTTGTTTTTAATTTTTCTAGTTAGCTATTAATCATCATATAGCAATCTAAAACACAATAGGTAAGGGTGAGCGGCGCTTCGCATCGCCCATCCTCACCATATAAATCCTTGCCCTTTCACCCCAAATTTTACTGGTGGGATTCAATTGAATTGAGTCAGCTAATCTTTCGGTTTCCCTACTAAAATAACTGACTCGGTTTTATATTTGGATGCTGTCACACCACAGGCATAGATCTGGACTTCCATAACGTACACTCGATTCATTCCCATGAAAAGATTCTGACCTTTGGCAGTACTCACGAACACGAGAAAGAGAAGAAGGGAACTCAAGAGACAACCACCCGAAAACCGATATTGTTGTTACTATTGTCCGCATTGTTCCTGTTGCGATTCGCCGAACGACAATTGATTGCATTGTTGTTCCACGAGCCACCCCGCAGAGCGCTGTCGATCTACACCTTCTCTGGCTACTTGATCGCGCTAATCGCTAAATCAAGATCACCAAATAACTGTTGCTGCAAGTGCCATGTATTGCCATGTTGCAGATGTCCTCTCCAAGCTTGTAAGGAGTTGAGAAGATAATTAAGATCATACTTCCCTTTACTCACATCTTTGCAGATGCAGCGAATTCTCTTTCTGCCACGACGAATATTTTTGGAGAGAACTCGAATTTCTGACGGGAGAATGCGAAACCCGACAAAATTTGTGCCGAGTTTGGTGGGGAATAGTTGTGTTTTTTTAGGATGAAGAACTAGACGTAAATCTGTTAAATATTTTTGAATTTCTTGATGGGCATTTTCTAGGGTGTTTTTGTCATCACCAAACAGGGCAAAATCATCAACGTAGCGTAAATATTGTTTGATTTTGAGGGTTTCTTTGACAAAGCGATCGAATTCATTGAGATAAATATTGGCAAAAAACTGGCTGGTCAAATTGCCGAGGGGTAAGCCTTTGCGTCTGGTGAGAGGTAAGAATGGATCGTCACTGGGAAAGTAATGCAGAAATGGTTCTTGTAAATTACTGCGATCAATAATTGTGTCGATTAGCCAAAGTGTATTTGGACATTTAATTTTTTTGCGGATAATTTGTTTGAGAATTTCGTGGTCAATGGTGGGGAAATATTTGCTGATATCACATTGCAAAATGTAGCGACTAGAACGGGTAAATTCGGTAAATCTTTTGAGGGCTTTGTGTGTACCAAATCCGATGCGATTGGCGTAGGAGTCGTGGATGTAGGAACGCTCAAAGATGGGTGCGATGATGTTGCATAGTGCGTGATGAACTACTCTGTCGCGATAGGGGGCTGCGGAAATTTGACGCGGTTTTGGGTCGATGATTTTAAATACGGTGTATTCTGCTGGTTCGTAGGTTTGAGAAACAAGCTCTTTTTGAATGTTAATTATTTCGTTTTCCAGATTAAAATTAAACTCTAAAATATTAGGTCGAAAGCGTTTACTTTTTTGAGCATTTTTGGTTGCTAATAAAATATTTTCAAAAGTAATTATTTGCCCCCAAAGATTACCAGTCCGTTTCATGTTTTTTATGTTGAAAGATTTGTAGATTCGTAGGATTCGTAGGGGTTGAGCATTTGCGGGACTATTTGTAAACTCATCACCACTATCTCAATTCGCAAATGCTCAACCCTTTTCGCTATTACAGATAAATTGTCCCTGCGTTGTGAGGTTTAGGGCAAAGCATTACCGAATTTAAATAATTGCAAAATTTGTAAATCTCTACGATAATGCTTTGCTCCTACAGGATTTTGTCCATCCGCCAATTTCGGAGCCGATTTCTTGTAATTCTTTATTGAAATATTCGTAGCGATTGTTTAGTAATAATTCAAAATCATGTAATAGGCGGATTTGATAGCGTAATATATCAATATTAGAGTTGAGTTCTTCTAATAAAGGAAGTTTGTCTTTACGGTAACGTGCTACGATCAACTTATCTAGCAAATCATAAAGTGAAGTAATAATCCTGTTGCCTAACAAGTATTTGTGATCGCGAGATAATTTATTGAGAATCGGCACTGTCCATTTAATGAGATCATAGGTTTTTTGAATTACTGGTAGTTCGTTCATAAAGCTTCTTTACAAAAGTTAATAAGGTTCAAAATCGAAAAATAAAAAAAAGCGCCACAGGCGCAAACACAGTGCAAAATATAAAGCGCAAAGTGTAAAAGGGCTAAAGAGCAAAGAAGAAGTCCTCACGAACACGAGAAAGAGAAGAAGGGAACTCAAGAGACAACCACCCGAAAACCGATAACGTTGTCACTATTGACCGCATAGTCCCAGCCGCGAACCGCCGAACGACAATAGATCGCATTGTCGCCCCACGAGCCACCCCGCAGAGCGCGTCTGTTTTGTTCGCCGCCAATTAGCCACGCAGAACCATCTGTCGGTGCACTGTTATAATTTTCGTGCCATACATCTTCACACCATTCCCAAACGTTGCCATGCATTTGATATAAGCCCCATGCATTCGGGCTAAAACTCTGCACATCAATAGTTCTCTCTCGATATTCTCCCTTTGGTGCATCTACATAGGGATAGTTACCGTTATAATTGACGAGTTCGGGGGTAATAGTTTCTCCAAAATGAAAGGCGGTAGTGGTTCCAGCGCGACAAGCATACTCCCATTCCGCTTCGCTAGGCAACCTCACATTCTTGTTGATTTTTTCAGAGAGCTTTTTACAAAACTCCTTAGCATCATCCCACGAAACGTTGATTACTGGCTGGTTTTCGCCTTGAAACTTAACATCAGAACTTTCCGATGGCTTCGTTCCCATTACGGCTTGCCACTGAGCATTGGTTACAGTATATTTCCCCATCAAAAAAGAAGGGACTTTTACTTCATGTTGTGGCGTTGACCGGTCTAAATATGTTTCAGCATTTGACCAATTATATTTCTTAGCATTCTCAAGAGCAATTTTTCGCTCATCTGTTGGCATTCCCATCATAAATTTCCCCGATGGTATCTGAATCAGATCGAGAGTGACACCATTACCCAAATTCTCACGCATATACTGCGCTTTTCCTTTTTTGCGATCTAGCTCAATTTTTACACTACCACCAATTCCAAGAAAACCACTCTCTTTAACCAATCGAACTTTAATCGATTCAAATTCAAACTCAGGTTGAGCAGGTTTACTCTGTTGCTGTTTCTTGACCCGTTCTGCTTCTTCCTGTAACCGTTTTAGTCGTTCTTCCTCCTCAGCTTGCTTCCTCAACCTCTCTAGACGATCGCTTTCTAGTTTCTGCCTTTCTGCCTCAGCAACTTGTTGCAATCTCAACCGTTCAGCATCGTCTTGCTGACTCTTCAAACGCGCAGCTTCGACAGCCTTTCTCTGTTGATTCTCAAGTTGCTGGTCAAATTCAGTTTGTTTCGATGTCAGAATACGGTCTTTTATCGCTTCAATATCACTGTCACGCAGTCCTAAATGCTGCTCATAGTCCAGTAAATCCGCCGCAGTTGCCTTACTAAAAGGAAACTCGATCTTAACCGCATCTATCAAAGATTGCTCAAATTCGGTTAACTTCTTCTCATACTCTCGATAGGGCAGCAATACCTCAAGTTCGATCGCGTCAGCATCCCCAACACTCACCCCCCACTCATCGCGCTTTCGCGACAAAAGATTTCTAGCAAACAATGAAAACTTACCATTATTTTGTTTAGCACGACTATCAACCTCTTTGCGATATTTCAATTTCGGATCGTCTTGAGGTGACTTCGCAAGAATAATCCTATGCCCTCCCCTCACAGGATAGAACTCAGGAGACATAGAGTCATTCGTGTTTTTGACCTTCTCCTTGATATATTCATACAACTCATCCACCGAAATCTCGCCATCGCCATCTCGATCAGCCGCACCTTTTTCTAATCCTTCCACTAGAAAATGGGTATAGAGTGACAGATCAAATCCCTCTTGTTCAAAAGCATACTTTGTCGAATCTGAAGCCGTCAGAATCGCCCTCCCTTCACCGCCAAGTTTTGGTAACACATTCACGGTGCCACCATCCTTGGCAGTCATGCCCTTCGAGAAAGCGCCGCTATGACAGCAATCGAGAATGATCACTTGACGCTGCGACCTACTTTTATTCATTTGGTCATGGATATACATTGCTGAAACCGCAGTTGGCGGTAGTTCTTTTTTACTGGCGATCTTACTTGCCAAATAAAAATCGCCGCGATTGTCAGTTACTCCATGCCCCGAAAAATAAAACAGTAAAAGATCGTCAGGCTTACGCTCAGCAAAAAGGCTGTAAATCGCTCGATCAATCGTTTGCCGATCGCAATCCACTAAAGCTGTGACATCTGCATCAAAAAATCCGCCAATGTCAGGATTTAGCAAAACACGCTGCAACGCCCTTACATCCTTTACCGCACTGGGCAAAGATGTAAAGTCGCTATCATAGTTACTAACCCCGACAAGTAATGCGTAACGCCCCATTATGCACTCTCAAAAAATTCATTGGCTTTCTGAATCAGAAACTCTAACTCTTCTCGACTATTAGCTGTCACTTCTAGCTTTTTGCCGTTTTTCTCCGCCTTTAAGGAGATCGGTTTATTGCCAAGGCGATCGCCCAAAAAGCCTAAAACTTTTTTGGCATTTGCTGCACTAACTTCCGCCGCCAAAACTCCCACCAAAAAGCCACCAATGCTTTTATTGCCATCAGGAGGATTAGGATCACGCACGCGGTCAACAGACTCGATATCAGAGCGATCGCTTAACTCACTGAGCAACTGCACCACTTCATCATCACGCTCCTCATTGGTCAATTCTGGATCGATAAAGGCGATCGTTAGGGCAAACTGGTTTGGATTATTTTCAGAAGACATAAACTTGATAAATTTCGGCAACTTTTCGATATTGTATCCTATTAATATTTACAGAGCACCAAATTAAATGGTCTCGCCCGAATCTCTCGATCAATTACGCAACACACTCTGCAAGGGTCAGCAAACAATGGCGGACTGGCAAGGGGGCGAGCTTGCCGTTTCCGCAGTACCAGGGGCAGGCAAATCAACAGGGATGGCAGTTGCCGCCGCGATCGCGAATTTTAACTTGCATCGCCAAAAGCAATTGGTAATCGTCACCTTTACGCGATCGGCTGTGAGCAATATTCGCAAAAAAGTATCGGAACATTAAAAAAAATCTACGCTTGCCCCAAAGTGCTTTCACCGTCAGTACTTTGCATAGCTTGGCTTATATCATCGCCAGTACCCATCGTGAACTATCAAGATTTGGGGCGGGAGAAACTAAGATTATTTCCAAATCACTCAAGCAGAAGTTAATTCGCAATGCTACCAATCTTTGGGTCAAAGAGAATCCAAAATTATACGATCTACTTCTGGAAGGTAGAAGCTTTGACGGTGAAGATACGGAACGCTTACGGCGGCAGACGGTATTACGCACCGATGTTTTGCCAAATTTAGCGAAAGAGGCGATCGCCTAATTATTCACTGGGAAGGGAGTAGCTACTTAACAGAAGAAGAAAAAGTTAAGTTAGGAAGTTTCTTTTTGTGCCTTGCGCTTTGTTTGAGCGATCGCAAATTTTTTATTCATCTCTTTAAGTCCTCAAATCCTTTACAAATTTTAAAACAAAAATTATTTGGATTTCTATAGGCATAATGTCGCAGATTATAGTGCAAACAAGAAGCGTTAATTTAAGAATAAACAGATCTTAAAAGCCTTGAGAAATATTCTTTCCAATGCTTTCTCTAGACTTTAAAAAAGCTCATAACATTGTGATAAGCATCTGATTTTATATTTAGTTTCGTCTAATTACTTATGGATTACTTATGGATAATCTGCTATATTTAGAGTGTTAAAATATAGTTGACTCAATTCTAGGTTAACTAACTTAGAAATTTGAGAAAAGAAGTAATTTAAATGACTAAAAAAGCTTGTAACTAAATACTTGCTAAGTTTTACTTAGGTAGCTGGGCGCAATTAAATATAAAACCCTAAAACCTGTGGCGTACGCACAGCGTGCGCCACAGGTTTTAGATCTTGGTTTTTAATTAGGCTCGACTACTTAGCCCAATATATAGCTAAAAAATTTAGGGGGCATTCAACCATGATACTTGTTACAGTCGGGACTGAGCAATATACATTTAATTCATTGATGGATTGGATTGGTTTATTGATGAAGGAGGGCATCATTGATGAAGAAGTATTTATTCAGTATGGGGCTTCAACGCGATTGCCTGACGATGTAAAAATTAGTAAAGTAATTCCAGAAGCGCAATTTAAGCAACTAGTGGGCAAAGCTAGTGCCGTAATCGCTCACTGTGGTGAGGGAAGTACCCTGTTGCTTGAAGAGTTTGACAAGCCTTATATTCTTGTGCCACGCACAGTTAAATTCCATGAACATGTTGATAATCACCAGCTAGAATTGGCTGAAGATTTGGAAAACCAAGGCGTGCTAATCGCCCGATCGCCTGCGGATTTGGTTAAATTTTTAAAGTTAATTACTATGCCTCGCAGTCCGCTTAGTTTTAATGAAGATCAAGAACTATGCGAATATTTAAGCGATCGCTATCCGAGCCAAGACTATCAGAAACTTCTATTGGTTTGTTCGTCAGGAGGACATTTTAAGGGAATGCAAGGATTGAGCAAATATTGGCAAACCATTCCGCAAAGGGCTTGGATTACTTTCAAAACAGGGACAACACAGGCTGAGCTAACTACCGAAAGGACTTTTTGGGCTTATAGCCCCACCAATCGCAATATTCCTAACTTCATCCGCAATTTGTATTTAGCGATCGATGTATTAAGAAAAGAAAGACCACAGCTTGTAATGTCAACTGGTGCTGGTGTTGCGGCTCCCTTTTTATTAGCCGCAAAATATTTGTTCAAGAGCAAAGTAATTTTTATTGAGTCAAAAACGCGCATCCGTGATTTGAGTCTATCGGCAAAATTATTGCGATCGTGTAAAGCCTTGGACTTGTTAATTGTGCGCTCCGAAGACATTGCGCGTCTCTATCCTGAAGCAGTCTATATTCCAAACAATAGTGAGCAACAATCCCTAAGGTTTGGTTTAAATGATGTGCAGATCACTAATTTCAATGACACTGTTTTGATCAGTACACCGAAAAATATCTTTAATCCTGAAGCACGCAAATTAAAGGAAGATTTTCGCCAGTTGTGTCAAGAGGAGGAGAGCTTTCGCAAGATCATCATCGATATGTCCCATACCGAGTTTATGGATAGCTCTGGGGTGGGAGCCTTGGTATCTTGTTTAAAAACTTTACGGCAAGCGGATATTCAGTCTGGTAAACCTGAACCGACCGAGCTAGTGCTTTGGAGTGTCAATGCTCAGGTGTTATCCATTTTGAAAATGACAAATCTCGATCGCGTTTTTTATATTGAGCCAGCCAGTCGTACCAATCGTTTACCGAGACAAAAAAATGAGCGATCGCGCCGTAAACCCAATCCTTTGTCGAGAATCTTGCATCGAATCTATGAATTTTTGATTGGTATGCCCATTCTCTGCGCGATCGCCTATGGGATGTACTTTTTCTATCCAGCGATCGAGCTAGATCCTTCGCTACCAGTGCATCCATCGGTTCGCAGTTTCCCCAAACGAATTATCGATATTTTGGGAGCCTTAGTGGGTTTGAGTTTTACGGCAATTTTATTTGTGCCGATCGCGATCGCGATCAAACTGGAGAGCCGTGGTTCGATTCTGTTTAAGCAAAAACGGGCGGGACTGATGAGCAAACCCTTTGGGATTTGGAAATTTCGCTCTATGGTCAAAAATGCGGAAATGCTCAAGCAAAAAGTTACTAACGAGATTACCAATTCTACTGAAGGCAGTTCTAAAAGCGATGATAGCGGGAAATTCTTTAAAAATAGTAACGATCCGCGCATTACCAAAGTCGGTAAATTTCTGCGTAAAACTAGTCTTGATGAGTTTCCCCAATTCTGGAATATTCTGACGGGCGATATGAGTTTGATTGGCACAAGACCACCGACTTTTGGGGAGGTTGGGCTATATGAACTGGAAAACGAATATACCGATGAAAAAATGACCGAGTGGAGTCGGCTCGATGTCAGACCAGGACTGAGTGGGGTCTGGCAAGTAAGTGGACGCTCGACGGTGAGGAGTTTTGAAGAGGTGATGGGCTTTGACCTCACCTATAAACGCAATTGGAGTCTAAAATATGATCTATGGCTGATCTGGAGAACTATTGCAGTTTTATTTGAACGGAACAATGGCGCAGTCTAAAGGGTGGCAACAACACAACAAAATTAGCTGGTTAGATTTGTTCTTGCCATCTAATTTTAGATGTTTAATCTTCTTAGCAATAGTCGCCGTTACTCCTGCCCAGTCCTTAGAAGCATTACCCCTATCCCCAGGCGATCGTATTCGCTTACTGATTCCCGAAGGCGAATTATTTAATGGTGTATATGAAGTCAATACTGACGGAACTATTGCGATTCCCTATCTAGAGCCTTTGCCTGTAGTTGGTTTGGAGCTTCCCGCCATTCAAGAGTTAATCAAAACTCAGTTGATCATCAAAAAATATTTTCAACCGCAATTCCTGCAAATTTCCGTTACACCCCTCGCGCTTGCCCCGATCGCCGTGAATGTGTCAGGGGAAACATTTCAACCTGGGCGAGTGCTGATCAATAATCGCAGTGCCGAAGTTCGCGCCCAGCAACTGACGCAATCATCGGGGGACTATGCGCCCGATCGCTTTTTAACTTCGGCGCTGCGGGGGGCGGGCGGCGTAACGCCTAATGCCGATATCACTAAAATCCGCATCATTCGCCAAAATCAGCAGTTAACCGTGGATTTGTCAGGAATCTTTACGGGTGAGCCTTTGGCAGATATTCCCCTGATTGCAGGCGATACGATCATCGTTCCTAAACGAGATACCATCGATCCGCGCATTGTTCGCCCTTCCCAAATTACGCCCCCTGGGATTACGGTTTTTCTGTCAAATTTAACCGTACCTGCCAGTAGTAACGCTTCTTCAGCGATCGGTAAGGATTCTTCTAGCTTTCCCTATGGTTCCCGATTTTCACAAGCGGTATTTGCCGCCAACTGTGTCGGCGGCACTGCCCCCACCAATGTGCCGCGCCGTGCGGTGCTAGTGCGAACCGATCGCCTTTCAGGGGAAACTGTGGCGATCGATCGCGGTGTTGAAGATTTAATCCGCAATTCTCAGGATCAAATCACGAATCCATTCTTAATGCCACAGGATAGCGTCGCCTGTTATGACTCCACCGTAACGGAAGTGAGGGGAGTTTTAAATTTTGTGGGGGATCTTCTCAATCCGATCAAATTGATTCGCGATATTTTCGGTGGGAGCAGCCAATGAGTAAGGAATTTCCCAATGAAAAAAATGATTCGCAAGAGCCGAAGCGATCGCCTCGTTTTGGATGGTGGATTTATGTTTTCATGGGATTAGCCCTGAATGCGATCATCTGGGGAGGAGCCTTGACCTATCTCAAAAAGGCGAAGCCTAAATTTGTGAGCAAAATGGCAATCATTCTGCCTGGAGGCAATGTGGGGGCAAATGTAAATTTACCGAGTATTGGTCAAGCTTCTTCTTCAAGTACTGCGGCTTCGGGCGGATCTTCCCTCGATCCGAGAGCAAATTATCAATATATTCTCAATGATGAGCCTGTCTTAGCAGAAGCGGCTGAGTCTCTTAATATCAAGACTTCCGAATTAGGCAAGCCAAAAAGTAAATTAATCGATAATACTTCCATTTTGCAGGTGGAAATTGAAGGACCAAGTGCAAAAGCGGCGCAAGAGCGTGGCTTTGCGCTTTACAATACGCTCATGCAAAAGGTGAGTAAGTTGCGTGAGGATGAAATTGCAAGGCGTGACGATGGCACACAGGCGACTTTGGATATGGCAAAAATTAAATTAGCGGAGTCCCAAAAGAAATTAGCAGCCTATAAAAGTCGGTCGGGACTGAGTACCAGCGATCAAGTTAAAGAAGTGGCGGTGAGTTTGGAGCAGTTGCGGAAACAGAGGGCGGAAATGTTGGCGCAGGATATATTACTTAGCGATCGCCTTCAACAACTATCAAATAGCCTCGGTTTAAGTGTCAATGAGGCGAGCGCCGCCTTTACTTTGCAGTCCGATCCGATTTATCAGCAAAATCTCAAGGACTATAGTGAATCCTCGGCAAATTTAACGATTTCAAGATCTAAATGGGGTGAAAACAATCCCAATGTCGTGAGAGAAATGGCGAGACAAAAAAACGCTAGTGCGGCGATTAGCGATCGCGCCAGTTTCTTATTAAAACGTCCCCTGAGTTTGCAAGAATTAGCAAGGATTAATTTGAACGTAACGGGCAGTGCAGGGAAAGAAAGTCTATATCGGGATTTAGTGGCTGTGCAAGCAGAACAAAGTGGCATCGCTGGGCAAGCTGAAGAATTGGGTCGCCAAATTGAAAATTTTGACGATCGCTTGCGGGACTTGACCCAAAAGCAATTGGAACTGGATCGCCTGCAACGGGATGCTCAAGTTGCCGAAGCGGTCTTTGCTTCTTCCCTCGCCAAAATTGACCTGAGCAAGTCGGATATTTTTACCGCCTATCCCCTAGCCCAACTAGTCTCGCCGCCAAGCTTAGCCGATGAACCCGCATCGCCACAACCAAAACTGGTATTGGCAGGGGCTTTTGTCGGTTCTCTCTTTGTCTCCACAGGCATATTTTTATTGTGGAAGCGTCAGACAAAAAGTCAACAATTAAAACAGGAAGTAGAAATTGCGGAGGTGACGGAATTACCAACTTTACGCGCTATTCCTAACAGCGATCGCAGTAAAACAGGGTAATCAAGATGAACATATTCAAGTTTTTCCAAACCCCTGAGCATTTAAGGATTACACCAGAAAACCTCGAAGAGAAATTGGTGTGGTATGCGATTGTTTGGACTTTCGCTATCTATTTCATCGGCGGTTTATATGTACTTGGCGCGATTTTACCTTGGATCTTATTTGGAAGATTATGTTGGCGTTGGTGGCAGCAAAATCCAGATACTCCCTTAAAAGAGCGAATTCGCATTCCCATTGGGGTGTGGATGTGGGTTGGCGGCATGGTAATGATGCAGGTGTCGCTGATCATGGGACATCTGGACTATTACCTAGAGATGGGACAGATTATCAAATCATCGATTGGTTGGGCGAAGGGATGGGCGATCTTAGCGCTATTTCCGATGGCAGGATGCTTACCCATCCGTCCCAAACTCCTGTATCGAGCCGCCGCGTTGGTTTGTACGATGGTGTTTTTGTTCTCTCCCATCTTCATCGCTGCTTACTATGTCAAGTTACCTGAAAAATTATTTATCTCGCCATTACAAGCGATCGGCGGCCCTGGTCCTGAATTTTTTGAATTCCGTCTCTATGAAATCGACCCAGGCGACAATACACCGCGTTGGCGACTATTTACGCCTTGGGCTCCCGCCCTCGGATTTGTGGCTAATATTTACTTCTTTATGATTTTGCGCGAACCTTGTAAGAAGTGGAAATACTTAGGAATTGCAGGTTGCATCATGATGTGTCAAATTTCCAAATCCCGATTAGCCCTGCTCTGTTTGCCAGTAGTATGGATTTTGGTGGAACTCTTGTCTAGAATTTCACGACCGATCTCGCTGATGATTACGGGGGCGATCGCCAGTACAGGGGGAGTAACTTTTCCAATGTTAATGGAAGGATTGGACAAGTTCTCTGAGCAATTTGCGGCGGCTCGTAAGGATTCCTCACGGGTACGGGCGGCTCTAGGCAGAATTGCGGTTTACCGTTGGCAAACCGAAGCTCCAACTTGGGGACATGGTATTGTCGAGAGTGGTCCACACATGGTGGAATATATGCCAATTGGTTCCCATCACACTTGGTATGGGCTGCTGTTTGTGAAAGGGTTGGTGGGATTTGTCGCTTTGGCAATTCCGATGATCTATAGCTTAGGAGATTTGCTGATTAAGTCACAACGCAGTGATACTGCAAAATTGGGCTTAACGATGACGTTGGTGGTTTTTCTGTATACCTTTGGTGAAAACTTGGAAATTCTTGCCTATTTATATTGGCCTGGGCTAATCGCGATCGGCATGGGATTTTTGGAACGTCCTAATGAAGATGAGATAGAACCTAGTCAAGCTTTGCTAATGGGAACGATCGCCCAAATAGAAAATCAAAATACTAGTCAAAATCAGGAGGAGATTACATCATGACATCACCAATAAATTTGCAAGAACGTAAACCCAAAATCCTGCATCTACTCAGCGATCGCAATGTGGGCGGCATCAAAAGCACCAGTAATAGTCTTACAAATTCGCGCCTCAAAGAAAAATTTGAATTTCTCTTTCTCACCGAAAGCGAAGCCCTCAGCAATCTATCGACAATTAAACCTGATGTGGTGATTTGGCATGATCCCTGTTCATGGCGATCGCTATGGCGATTATTAAAACTCAGGTTCGCAACTAAGTTACTCATTCATGAGCATCACTATTCTGAAAGCTTTGAACAGTGGAAAGTGCGATCGCCTTGGCGATTTCATTTGATGCTACGTTTTGCCTATGGACTTGCCCATAAAGTTGTTGCAATTTCCCAAGGACAGAGAAAATGGATGCGATCGCACCGCCTCGTTAACCCCAAAAAACTAGCGAATATTCAGCAATGTCGCACTTTAGATGAATTCCTGAGTTTACCCCTCAAATCTATCGACACAACTTTAGTATTAGGAGCCTATGGGCGATTCAATCAGCAAAAGGGATTTGACACCTTACTGAGAGCAATGCCAAAAGTCCAAAATCCTCAAATCCAATTGCTAGTTGGCGGCTATGGAGAGCAGGAAGAATTATTGAAATCCTTAGCTGGTGACGATCCACGCATTCATTTTCTAGGCTCTATTTCTGACGTACCATCTTTTCTCACAAAATGCGATGTGATCATCATTCCTTCCAATTGGGAACCTTGGGGCAATGTCTGTTTAGAATCTAAAGCCGCCGCCAAAGCGGTAATCGTCTCCAAAGTCGATGGACTAACAGAACAGGTAAATGATTGTGGCTTACTAGTTCCTGCTAATGATCCTGACGCTCTCGCCGCCGCGATCGATCAAGTTTGCATAAGGCCGCGATCGCAATTAGAAGCATGGGGCTTACAGGGGCGCATGGATGTCCAGAATGCTTGGGAAGAATATATGGATGCATGGGAGGCGCTGCTATCAGATTTATGCAAAAACTAATTCAATTAATTCAACCCATAATTAGCTTCATTCAGAAAAAACTAGCGAATCGCTTCACTCGTAATATTGGCTGGTTAGGATTGTCCGAAATTCTCATTCGCATTTCGCGCTTAGCTGCCACGGTGGTATTAGCGCGATGGCTCTCAGAATATGACTATGGTTTAGCGGCGCTAGTTCTCACCACCAATGAATTTGTGAATGTGTTCACGCGCAACGGCATTTTCGATAAGCTAATCCAAGCCCAAGAAGAAGACATCGAAGAGTTATCGCAAACCGCCTATTACATTAACTGGTTTATCTGCGGCGGATTATTTCTGATTCAATGTCTGGTGGCTTTGCCGATGTCATGGATTTACAAAGATAGCCAAGTAATTTTACCGATCTGCGCGATGGGATTGGTTTATCTAATGTTACCGATGGGACTGATCCAAGCAGCGCGATCGCAGCGTGAAAACCGTCTCCATGTCTCGGCTTTAGCTAATGCTTTACAGATTTCTACCGACAATATTTTGACGATGATTCTGGCATGGCAAGGCTTCGGAATGTGGGCGATCGTCTTGCCGAAAGTAATCGTCGCCCCGATTTGGGTAATCGTGCATCGCTCCAATCATCCTTGGCGATCGGCTCAATCCTTCACGCTCCATCGTTGGCAAGAAATCATCCATTTTGGGCGCAGTATTTTGGGTATCCAAATGCTTGCCACGCTCCGCAATAATCTCGATTATTTAATTGCAGGGCATCTCTTAGGCATTAAAGCCCTTGGCTTGTATTACTTTGCCTTTAACGCGGGGCTAGGAATTAGCCTTAGTTTCATTACCGCCGTTGATGCGGCGCTCTATCCGCACCTATGCGAAGCCAGAAATGACCCTGCTCAATTTCGCGATCGCTATCTCCAGAGTTTCCAGTCCATCACCAAAGTAATTATCCCCATCGTCTTAGCGCAGGTATTACTTGCACCGATTTATGTTCCTTTAGTATTTGGACAGAAATGGATTCCCGCAATTCCCCTATTGATTCTCATTTGTCTATCGGCAATCCCGCGCCCCTATGCAAATGCAGCCTCTAAAGCACTTTGGGCTATGGATAAACCAAGTTGGGATTTGATTTGGAACGTGCTATTCACGGTTGTATTTGCGATCGCTATTTGTATCGGTACAATCTGGCAGATCACGGGCGTAGCAGCAGCAGTGATGCTCATTCATTGGGGGGCAATTCCCCTATTTGTAATGTGGGTGAAGAAATACATCACTAAGCCCAATCTTCAAGAACAAACCTAATTTAATTTGTGATTTGTGTCGCGTTTTGTGCGGCACAAATTACAAATTAAGTAATTAATTATCGGTAATAAATCATGGTTAAAGTATCAGTAATTGTCCCAGTTTATAATGTCGAACGGTTTATCGAAGAAACAATCACATCAGTCTTGTCCCAAACATTTCAGGATTTTGAATTAATCATTGTTGATGATCAGTCACCCGATCGCAGTATTGAGATTTGCGAACAGTTCAACGATCCACGCATACGGATTGTTCGTCAAAAAAATCGGGGTTTAGCAGGGGCTAGAAATACAGGAATTCGTCATGCTCAAGGCGAATATATTGCCCTATTAGACAGCGATGATCTCTGGATGCCAACCAAGCTAGAAAAGCATATTCAACATTTAGAAACTCATCCCAAAGTTGGCATTAGTTTCAGCCGTTCCGCCTTTATTGATGAAGATAGCAATTCCCTCGGCACATATCAAATGCCGAAACTGACAGATATTGACGCGGCGCATTTACTCTGTCGCAACCCCATTGGCAACGGTTCCGCCCCTATGATTCGTCGTGAAGCCCTTGAAGGCATTAAGTTCCAAGACAATCTCTATGGCGAAGTGGAAGACTTCTATTTTGACGATCAGTTTCGACAATCAGAAGATATCGAATGCTGGATTAGAATCGCCATTCAAACCAATTGGCAAATTGAAGGGATTCCCGAACCGCTTACCCTCTATCGTGTTAATCCTGATAGCCTATCCGCCAACATGAATAAGCAACTAGAGTCATGGGAAAAGGTAATTGCCAAAACGCGCACCTATGCCCCTGATTTATTAGCAAAGTGGGAATCCCTCGCCCGCGCTTACCAGTTCCGCTACCTCTCCCGTCGCGCCATTCGCAACAAAGACGGCAAAGCCGCCGTAAAACTGGTAAATCGCGCCTTGGTAAGTAATTGGAAAATTTTAATTTACGAACCGATGCGATCGCTACAGACAATTTTTGCAGCTTATTTAATTTGGTTATTACCGCGTAGTTGGTACAACAGCATCGAGAACTTTGCTCTCAAACTGACAGGAAATAGCCAACGTAAGGCGATCGCTAAAGCTTGTTTAGACCTAGATTCCACTCGCAATGGAAAGATAAAATAATACCCATACAAATTTTGAAAAAGCTGGCTTCGCCAGCTTTTTCAAAATTTGTATATGGTCTTACTCAGTGATACCTAGTCTTGCAACTAGCTTCTCAAGCGTGAATTCCCGTATGCCCTACGGTACTTAATGTGTTCTAACATAAAGCCGTCCTAGAGGGACGGGGTTTTAAACCCATTTTTCCGATAATTAAAAACCAAGACCCAAAACCTGTGGCGCACGC
>DCSN01000195.1:0-22073 GCA_002325645.1 Pseudanabaena sp. UBA1465 | reverse complement strand
CACAGGTTTTAGGGTTTTATATTTAATTGCGTCCAGCTACTTATATCAACTAAACCCCAAAGGCTGAGCTACTTACTACACAAATCCTAAATAGATTTATAAGTTTTTAGAACAGATCTAAATCAGTCACCGCACCTTTGCTGCTAGTCGAAACAAGCTTGGCATATTTTGCCAAAACCCCCTTAGTATAGCGAGGGGCAGGAGCATTCCAGCTTGCCCGACGGCTCGCTAGTTCTTCGTCACTGATATTAAGCTGGATCAATCGCTGATGGGCATCAATGGTGATCGAATCGCCTTCTTGGACTAAAGCAATATTGCCGCCCACAAAAGCTTCAGGGGCAACGTGACCAACCACCATGCCATAGGTTCCACCAGAGAAACGTCCATCGGTGATTAAGCCCACGGAATCACCTAAACCAGCACCAATAATCGCACTGGTGGGCGCTAACATTTCCCGCATTCCTGGACCTCCCTTAGGTCCTTCGTAGCGGATTACGAGAATGTCACCTGCATTGATTTTGTGATCGAGAATTGCGGCAAGGGAATCTTCTTCTGATTCAAAAACACGGGCGGGACCAGTGATAATCGGATTCTTCACACCAGAGATTTTAGCGACGGCTCCTTCTTCGGCAAGATTTCCTTTAAGAACGGCGAGATGCCCTTGTTTGTACATCGGACGATCCCAAGGACGGATCACATCTTGATCGGCGCGAGGTTCGGCGGGAATGTCTTTAAGAACTTCCTCAACGGTTTGCCCCGTGATTGTGATGCAATCGCCATGTAATAAGCCATGAACTAAGAGCATTTTCATGACTTGAGGGATACCACCTGCTCTATGGAGGTCAGTGGCAACATACTTTCCTGAAGGTTTAAGATCACAGAGGACGGGTACACGCTCGCGGATACGCTCAAAATCATCAAGATTCCATTCGACTTCTGCGGAATGGGCGATCGCTAAAAAGTGTAAGACGGCGTTAGTAGAGCCACCAACAGCCATGACCACGGAAATTGCATTCTCAATCGATTTACGGGTGATGATATCGCGAGGGCAGAGATTATTACGAATTGCATTGACTAAAACCGTGCCAGCCAGTTCGGTATTGGCGGCTTTTTCGGGAGCAACGGCGGACATGGTGGAAGAATACATCAAGCTCATGCCCATTGCTTCAAAAGCAGAAGACATGGTATTTGCCGTAAACATACCGCCGCAAGAACCTGCGGTCGGGCAGGCATTACGCTCAACCGCATTAAGTCGAGCCTCATCAATTTTGCCAGCGCTAAATTGACCAACCGCTTCAAAGGAGCTAACTACGGTCAAATCTTCACCATCCAGATGTCCTGGCTCGATTGTGCCACCATAGACAAAAATCGCGGGAATGTTCATGCGGGTCATCGCAATCATTGCCCCTGGCATATTCTTATCGCAGCCCCCGATCGCTAAAACACCATCCATGCTCTGACCAGTGCAAACGGTTTCGATGGAGTCGGCAATCACATCACGCGAGACGAGGGAATATTTCATCCCCTCAGTTCCCATGGAGATCCCATCGCTGATCGTGATTGTGCCGAAAACTTGGGGCATCCCATTCGCGGCCCGAATCCCTGCTTCAGCGCGGACTGCCAAAGGGGCAATGCCCATGTTACAAGGGGTAATTGTGCTGTGGGCGCTTGCAACACCAACAATCGGTTTAGTAAAATCTGAGTCTTGGAAACCAACGGCGCGTAACATAGCGCGGTTAGGCGATCGCTGAACGCCTTCGGTAATTGCACGACTGCGGCGATTATCGGACATAGTTCAAATCTCTTGAGTTAGCTTAACTAAAACATTTTAGAATTTTTAGACCCCAGCAGAATAAATTTGGACTATCGGCAACCACCATAATGCAATTTCAAAAGTCTTCATCCCATACTTTAGCAAGTCGGCTCAATCGTTACACTGTTCTTGGTACTGCTGCTTTGAGTATGGGACTACTCCTATATGGTTGTGGTGAAAATCGAGTTGCTCAATGTAACAAACTTGTTACAGTTGCCAATAAAACTAAAGATTTGGTAGCTCCTAAGGATGTGACGGGCTTTACGCAGCTTGCGGATAAAATTGACCAAATTCGCACAGAGGTACAGGCGATCGCCGTTAAGGACTCTCAACTTCTGGATCTGCAAACTAAACTCTTGAGTATGTACGGTGATGTGTCGGCGGCGCTCAAGGCTCATGCTAAGGCGACTGAGGCTAAGGATACTAATGCTCAGACTAAAGCTAAACAGGACTTAGAGACTGCGGCCAGCAAAGAAAACGATTTAGTAGATTCGATAAATACCCTATGTACCAAACAATCCTAAAACCTAGTCAGCAATGGCAGCAAGCTACTTGGCAAGACTATGAAATGCTGCGAGATGATACTAATAGCGATCGCTGCAAATTATTTTTCGATAATCAACGTTTGTGGGTAGAAATGGGCGCAGAAGGAATGAATCACGCGCAATTTAGCGCTTTATTTGAAATGGTATTTGCAATTTGGGTGATCCAAAATCCACAATATCGTGTTGCTTCGTTTCGTGGCTGTCAGATTGAAAAAAAAGGATTTCGAGCGGCTGCCCCAGACATTGTTTTATATGTTGGCGAAAATATTCCCACTTGGAAGTCAGGACAATCGCGGTTTATTAATCTAGACAATTGGCGATCGCCTGATTTAGTTGGTGAAATCTCTGATACGACTTTGGCGATCGATTTAGATGAAAAGAAGCGACTGTATGCAGACTTAGGGATTTCCGAATATTGGGTGATTGATGTCCGCGCCTATCGACTATTTGCGTTTAAGTTAGATGAAATTGGAGTTTATCAGCAATGTGAAGTTTCTCAAGTTCTGCCAAATTTCGCGATCGCCTTATTAGAGCAAACTGTGGAATTATTGGCTACAAAAACAAATACTGAAGCCGCAATCTGGTTTTCCCAACAAATTGCACATTCTTAGATAGAGGCGGCGCTTCGCGCCGCCTCCATTAGTTCCTGAGATTTTTAAACCAAGTTTGCAATAATTCTTGACATTCACGTTCGCGAATACCTGCGATCGCCTCTAATCTATGAAAGGACACAGGACTATCGGGCAAATTTGCCACCGTGCGAATTGCTCCTGCCTTGGGATCATCTGCCCCATAGACTAAAGTACTGACCCTCGCTTGCAAAATTGCCCCCGCACACATTGGACAAGGCTCTAGAGTCACATAGAGCGTACAGCCCGTTAAATGCCAATCTCGCAAAACCCTAGCAGCTTCTCGAATTGCCACAATTTCCGCGTGAGCTGTCGGGTCGCGATCGCGTTCTTTACGATTTACCCCTGTGGCGATCGCCTCACCCTGCTGATCAACAATAATTGCCCCCACAGGAATTTCTCCCGCGTCCCCTGCTTGTTGCGCTAAGGCGATCGCCTGATCCATCCAAATTTGATGTACTTCTAGATTTTTGATCATTTGTCGCTTACCATTACCCAAAAATGATCGGCGGCACTTCGCTTCGTCGATCATTTTTGGGTTTAATGTTACATTTATCGCCATTTTTTTGCAAAATGGTATTAGCCGTGAATTGAGTACCCTATGTCCTTAGAACCGATTGCCTTAACTACACCACTTTTTTACGTCAACGATCGCCCCCATATTGGTAGCGCCTACCCCACGATCGCTGCCGATGCGTTTGCGCGGTTCCATCGCCTTAAAGGTCATCCTGTCATGTTTGTCACAGGAACCGATGAACATGGGCAGAAAATTCAGCGCACTGCCGAAAAAAATAATCTCTCGCCCCAAGAGCATTGCGATCGCACCGTTGCCGAATTTTATACCCTCTGGGAAAAGTTTAATATTCACTTTGATCGCTTTACCCGCACTACTGCTCCTAAACATCAAGCGATCGTTAACGAATTTTTTCAACGGGTTTATGAATCGGGGGATATTTACTTAAATCAGCAAAAGGGCTGGTATTGCGTCGCCTGTGAAGAATTTAAAGAAGAGCGTGAACTGCCCGAAAGCCATCATTGCCCCACCCATACCAACGTTGTCTGTGAATGGCGCGACGAACCTAACTATTTTTTCCGCCTCTCCAAATATCAACAAGCCCTCGATCAATTTCACGAAGCTAACCCCCACTTCATCCAGCCCGAAAGCCGCCGCAATGAAGTTCTCGGCTTCATGAAACAAGGCTTGCAAGACTTTTCGATCTCGCGTGTCAATCTTGATTGGGGCTTCCCGATTCCCACCGATCCCACCCATACGATCTATGTGTGGTTCGATGCATTACTTGGTTATGTGACAGCTTTGCTCGATCCTGAAGATGAGCCAACCCTAGAAAATGCCCTCAAAAAATGGTATCCCTTCAACCTGCACATCATTGGCAAAGATATTCTGCGATTTCATGCGATTTACTGGCCAGCGATGCTTATGTCTGCGGGATTAGAATTACCCAAGCGGGTTTTTGGTCATGGTTTGCTAACAAAAGATGGCTTGAAAATGGGAAAAACTCTAGGCAATACCATCGATGCCTACGATCTAGTCGATCGCTTTGGTGCAGATGCCCTTCGTTACTATTTTCTAAAAGAAATTGAATTTGGCAAGGATGGCGACTTTAGCGAAGACCGATTTATCTCAATTGTTAACGCCGATCTCGCTAATAGCCTTGGCAATTTACTCAATCGCAGTCTGGGAATGGCAAACAAATATTGTCAAGGAACTATACCTGCTCATGATCCCAGCGATCGCAGTGAAGTCTCAGATTTAATTAGCCCCGTGATCGCCCAAGCCACAACTTTAGGCGATCGCGTAGCCCTCGATTACCAAAATCTTCACTTCCGATCCGCCTGCGAGAAAATCCTCGAATTGATCTGGAACTGTAACAAGTTAATCGACGAAACTACACCTTGGAAGCAATTCAAAGCAGGCAAGCAAACAGAAGTTAATCAAACTTTATACACATTGCTGGAATCAGTACGGATTGCCGTTTATGTACTATCGCCAATCACGCCAACCCTCAGTACTTCAGCCTATCAACAGCTTGGATTAGACTTTAATCAAACATCCCCCCCTGATTGGAGCCATACAAATTGGGGAATACTACAAAGAGGTGCATCCCTAGCTGCACCAATTCCAATCTTTCAACGCATTGAAACCAAGTAAATACCAATTTACCTATTGGCTTATCTGTTTATCCATTTGACTTTAAATTAGATTTTGTTTTAAGTTTTATCAGTTGTTGAGTACAAAAATTGCGAGGATCTATACCTCTAAGTATATTTACTTATGGTGTATAGTTAAAGGTAAGTTATAAAAATATAATTATTGATATGATTACTACTTTTATATTCTTGTTTATAAAAAAATCGTTTTATTGTTCTGAATTTATCTGATATTTATCTGCAATTTACTCTGAACTGATTTCTATTCAATTTTTAAATAATTTTTTAAACTGTCTTGGTATCAAGCAAATCTTTTTATCAAAAGTTACTTTTAACGTCCGATGCTGGCTTGAATTAAAGTTATGCATACGTTTATTAAAAGTTTTAAGAGGTTCTTCTAAATCAGGTAAACACTTAGGACGGTTTTAAGTATCGATGCTAATACCAAAGCTTCATCCCGCAGCACTAGATAATAAACGTTCTATAGGAAAAACTATGTTACCTTTTGAGCAAGATTCTGGATTTAAGCCAGATCAAATCTTAGAAAATCGAGGGCGAGTTGCCATATTTATCGATGGCTCTAATCTTTTTTATGCCGCTTTGCAACTGGGGATCGAGATTGATTATACCAAGTTGCTTCTATGCCTTACGGATGGTTCACGCTTACTCAGGGCTTTCTTCTATACAGGGGTCGATCGCACCAACGAAAAGCAACAGGGTTTCCTATTGTGGATGCGTCGCAATGGTTATCGCGTCATTTCTAAAGAACTTGTACAATTACCCGATGGTTCCAAAAAAGCTAACCTTGATGTCGAAATTGCAGTAGACATGATGGCGCTAATTGGCTCCTATGATACAGCCGTATTGGTTAGTGGCGATGGCGATCTTGCCTATGCAGTTGATGCCGCTAGTTATCGCGGTGTTCGGGTTGAAGTAGTTAGCCTGCGATCGATGACCAGCGATCATCTGATTAACGTTGCCGATCGCTATGTCGATCTCGAAGCAATCAAGGATGACATCATGAAAATATCTCGACCTCACTCATCCAGTAATATACCTGCTACTGCACCATCGATCGCTAGCTACACCTATCGTCCAATTTCTGGGATCACATCTTTAGAAAGCGATATTCCATAATGTGAGGCTACACCCTACATCACAAAAATTCCAAATATATTGACAGAAGTTGCCATTGTCAATATATTATAGAGTTCGCTGTAAAATATTCTGTCTTCGTAATTTGCTTCTGCCAAATTGTAGCTAACCCACTGCATAGAATGCATGTTCTCACGAAGATCGCGTTGCACAGCCATCCGTCCTGCAAGTCTTGTAATAAAGGTACTTGAGGGCAAACATAACCATGAAAACTGACAACAAATTGGGAGACTTATAGTGGCTCGCATTGCAGGAGTTGACCTTCCTCGTGACAAGCGCATCGAAATAGGACTAACGTATATATACGGTATCGGTCTAACTAGCGCCAAAAAAATCTTAGCAGCTACCAAAATAAACCCTGATACGCGGGTTAAAGAGCTTACTGATCCTGAAGTAACAACTTTACGCCAAGAGGTAGAATCCAACTTTCAAGTAGAAGGCGATCTGCGTCGTCTCGAAGGTTTAAGCATCAAACGCCTAGTAGACATCGGTTGCTACCGAGGTCGTAGACACCGTATGGGGCTACCTGTACGCGGACAACGTACCCGCACCAATGCTCGTACCCGCCGTGGCGGTCGTCGCACGGTCGCAGGTAAGAAGAAGGCTCCAGGTAAGAAGTAAGTAAGGATTAATACGAAACAATGGCTCGTCAAACAACCCGTAGAACTGGCGCACGCAAGAATAAGCGCAACGTCCCTAATGGAGTCGCTTACATCCAGTCTACTTTTAACAACACGATCGTCACGATCGCCGATACCGTAGGTGATGTCATCTCTTGGTCTTCGGCAGGGGCTAGTGGCTTTAAGGGCGCAAAAAAAGGTACTCCATTTGCAGCGCAAACTGCTGCCGAATCTGCTGCTAGAAGAGCGATGGAGCAAGGAATGCGCCAAGTGGAAGTCATGGTCACAGGTCCTGGATCTGGACGCGAAACCGCAGTGAGAGCTTTGCAAGCTGCGGGTCTAGAGATCACCCTGATCCGTGACATTACCCCAATTCCTCACAATGGCTGCCGTCCTCCAAAACGCAGACGTGTGTAATCAATTACGAATTAGCAATTACGAATTAAAGAATTAAGTTCACAACTCTAGAATTAAATTCGTAATTTGTAATTCGTAATTTTTCAATCTTCTAATTTCCCCTTGATTTTCGTTTACTCTTGCAGACTAAGTCGGTACAAATATGGCACAGTTTCAGGTTGAGTGCGTTGCATCCCACACAGAAAAAGACAATAGCCAGTACAGCCAATTCGTACTGGAACCACTAGATCGGGGGCAAGGCATTACCATTGGAAATGCGCTCAGACGGGTATTGCTCTCCAATCTTGAGGGTGCGGCCGTCACTGCTGTTCGCATTGCTGGTGTCAACCATGAATTTGCGACGATTCCAGGCGTGCGCGAAGATGTTTTGGATTTGATGCTCAACTTGAAGGAACTAGTGCTGAAGTCCTATAGCTCAGCACCACAGATCATCCGTTTGGTGGAGCGCGGTCCAAAGCTAGTCACGGCAACCAGTTTTCATTCTTTACCATCAGATATCGAGATCGTTAATCCTAACCAATACATCGCCACTCTTAGTGAAGGCGCAACCTTGGAAATGGAATTAACCATCGAACGCGGTAAAGGCTATCGTTCGGTTGATCGCTCTAAAGAAGATCACAGTTCTCCTATTGATACGCTCAAGATTGATGCTGTGTTTATGCCTGTGCGTAAGGTCAAGTATGAGATTAAAGATGCCCGAATTGGTGATGCCATCAATAAAGAGAGTCTGCTGATCGATATTTGGACAAATGGCAGCATTACGCCTCAAGAAGCGCTCAGCCAAGCTGCTAGCGTATTAGTGAACCTGTTCTCGCCCTTGCAAGAAATCACCCTTGCGCCGTCACTGCCCCAAGAGCGTGATGAACAAGACGAGACTAAGCAAATTCACATTGAAGAATTGCAACTATCAGTTAGAGCTTACAACTGTCTCAAACGAGCGCAGATTAATACTGTGGCTGATTTGTTGGAATACACCCAAGACGATTTACTGGAAATCAAAAACTTTGGTCAAAAGTCGGCTGAGGAAGTTATGGATGCTCTCAAACAGCATCTAGGCTTGACCTTAACTGAGTCCAAAGCTTCTAAAGTTCTGTAGGTTTCATATCCATCTAGTACATACCTATGCGTCACCGTTGTAAAACCCCCCAGCTTAATAAAGCTGCTGACCAGCGCAAAGCTCTCCTAAGGGCTTTGACCACTGAGTTAATTCTCAGAGGCGAAATTAAGACCACTAGAGCCAGAGCTAATGCGGTTCGCACCACTGCGGATCACATCATTACCCTTGCTAAAAATGGTTCTCTGCACGCCCGTCGCCAAGCGATCGCCTATTTATATGACATTGCTGTCAAAGATGGCGAACCCGTAAGCGATCGCATTCAAACTAAGACTAAGCAAGAGCAATTACCTGAAGAAGAGCGCGTGACTAGCTTAGTTGACTTGCTCTTTAGCCAAGCTAAAGAACGCTATGCTGATCGTAATGGTGGCTATACCCGTATCGTTCGTACGGTCAACCGTCGTGGCGATAATGCGGAAATTGCAATTTTGCAATTGGTATAAACAGGACGATTCCTGAGAGGCCAGAGATGATTTTGTCTGCTGATTCTGCGCCGAGCCGTCGTGTTGCTTTAGTTATTCAATACCTAGGTACATCGTTTTACGGATGGCAAAGACAGCCAAATCATCCCTCAGTGCAGCAGACGATTGAAGAAGCGATCGCTAAGATTTGCGGAAAAGCAACTGTTTTGCATAGCGCAGGTAGAACTGATACTGGCGTTCATGCGGCGGCTCAAGTAGCGCATTTTGATACGTCAAGCATGATCCCTCCCCAACGTTGGGCGAAGGTACTTAATAGTTATTTGCCCGAAGGTATCTTGATCTGTGGATCGACGGAAGTAGCAGGTGACTGGCACTCAAGATTTTCGGCAACATGGCGGCGTTATCGTTATACGATTTACACCGCAGCAATTCCGAATTTATTTGTGAAACAGTTTAGCTGGCATTACTACCACGACTATCTCGATGAAAAGCTGATTGATCAAGCCTTGCAACCGATGTTAGGTGAGCAGGATATGGCGGCCTTTCAAAGAGCAGGTTCGAGTCGTCCCCATAGTCGTCTTGAGCTTCAAGAAGCAATTTGTTGGCGCGATGGTGATTTTGTCCATGTGGAAGTTCAAGCCAGTGGCTTTTTGTACGGCATGATTCGCTTGTTAGTGGGGCAGTTAGTCGATGTGGGGCGATCGCGCCTGACGGTCGCCGCCTTTACGAACATCTGGCAAGAAAAGCGCCGTATTGAGGTTAAATATGCTGCTCCGCCCCAAGGACTATGCTTATTGGCGATCGGCTATGCTGATCATCCCTTTGCTGAGTTCGCATCACGCAAGCAAACCCTAGGTTTAAACGATCGCCATGTACTTAACTTGGTTTGACGTTTAAAGGCTAACCTCTTCCAAACTCAAAAAGTTTGATAGATATCCTGATAAATCTCATAGATAAATCTCGTTTGTAGAGAAACTAATGACTACAACTACACTTACTCCTAATAAAAGCTACTTACCAAAAGATCCAGATCGCAAATGGTATGTCATTGATGCGGAAGGTCAGCGCCTAGGTCGGCTTGCTAGTGCGATCGCGGTAATCCTACGCGGTAAGAACAAACCAATCTATACTCCTCACTTAGATGCTGGCGATTTCGTCGTTGTGATCAACGCCGAAAAAATTGCAGTAACTGGCAAAAAATCAACCCAAAAGCTATATAAGCGCCATTCTGGTCGCCCAGGTGGGATGAAGGAAGAGACTTTTGATAAGGTCATCGCTCGCGTTCCTGAGCGTATTCTTGAACATGCTGTTAAGGGAATGTTGCCTAAAAACACCCTCGGTCGTCAGCTTTTTACCAAACTTAAGGTTTACAAGGGTGCAAGTCATCCCCATGAGGCTCAACAGCCCGAAACCTTGGTCATCAACACCATTCCATCTCAGAAGTAGGAGAAATAAATGTCAGATACTGAACGTTCTAATCGTGCTGTTTACTGGGGTACTGGTCGTCGTAAAAAGGCGATCGCCCGTGTGCGCCTCGTCCCAGGTGAAGGCAAAATCGTAATTAACGGCAAAGCAGGGGATCTCTATTTGCAGTTCAATCCTGCTTACATTTCAGGCGTAAAGGCTCCTTTGGAAACCTTGGGCTTGGAAAATGAGTACGATGTTTTGGTCAATGCTCACGGTGGCGGTGTGACTGGTCAAGCTGATGCAATCAAGTTGGGCGTTGCCCGTGCCTTGGTTGAATTAGCCCCCGAAAATCGTAAGCCTCTCAAGGTTGAAGGTTACTTAACCCGTGATCCTCGTTCTAAGGAACGTAAGAAATACGGACTTAAGAAGGCTCGTAAGGCTCCTCAATACTCGAAGAGATAATTTATTCCCAAAAAAGCCTCGCGTCTGCGAGGCTTTTTTGGGCTATTTTTTAGTAAAAGAATTTCAAGGGATTAGTCACGGTTGAGTCGGCTAAGATTTTTGAAGATACGATTTTATTGCGGGTGAGAACTCGGAATGGCGAACTTAGAGAAGCAACATAAAAAAAAGAGGAAGCGCTAAGCGCTTCCTCTTTTTTAAAGAATTAGTCAGAAGGAGGGCTGACTTGTTCTTTGAAGGACTTACCAGCAGAGAAGGCAGGAACCTTGGTCGCAGGAATTTCCATCTTTTCACCAGTTTTAGGGTTGCGACCTTCACGGGCTTTGCGATCGCGAGCTTCAAAGGAGCCAAAGCCAACCAAAGTTACTTTGTCACCACCAGCTACGGTATCGATAATTACTTCAAGAGTTGCGGAAAGAACTTCGTCGGCAGTCTTTTTGTTGACTGATAAGCCTTTCTCAGCAGCTTTCTTGGCAATAGCATCAACTAGTTCACCTTTGTTCATAGGTTTCCCCTTATATATAGATGATTTGTGAATATGAGTTTAATGTCAAAGAAATATTTGTGCGATCGCTTTTAGCGAAAGCCGCACTGACTATGACTTCTGTTTGATCATTCTAATAGCAACTTGCCACTTGTGTATATACACAACGGTTAATTTATAGGGATTTGAGCAGTTTTTTTTAAATACTTATTGCTACAATTCTTATTTAAATTGCACAAATCCTTACCCAGAGAGACTTTCTGGGATCTATATTTATGATGAATCAGTGTAACCTAGACAGGGTAAGCACTTCATAAAAGTTAAAAAAATTACGAAAAATTCCTAAGTTGAGTCCTCAAAAAGCAAATCGGTACATATGCTTGGACAATAATCTAGGCGATCGCCTTTGTTTTTTAGAAAGGTAAGCATCGGCGCGATGTGCCGCCGATGATGCTTACCTTTCGAGGATTGCCAAAAAAGATATTAGAATGAATCGGGAAGTTTCTGGTTTTCTGGTTAGTTAGTAAATGTTTGTGAAGTATATACGGAATAAAAATGCTAAAAAAGCTAAAGCTTAGTCACCTTCTTGCCTTTGCCCTCGCCGCGATCGCCGCCATCATGTCAGTAACGATTGGGTCAAGTTGGGAACCTGTGACCGCGCAAAATCAGTCTCAAGTCCAAAAGCAAGCTCAAAAACCTGCGGAAGCACCAGTGCAAATCATTAGCTTGCAAAATGCAGGTTTGCAATTACAGGAAGTTGCTCAGGGCGTTTATGCGCTAATTGCTAGTACTGATTTGCCACCTGTGCCTGCGCCTACAATAGCGATCGCCAACGGTGGCATTGTGATCGGTAGTGAAAATGTATTGGTGATTGATCCGTTTCAATCATCGGATTTGGCAGAACTATTGATTTCAACCGTCAAATCACTAACGGACAAGCCAATCAAGTATGTTTTGAATACCCATTATCATTTTGATCACACGGGCGGTAATGTTGCCTTTGTAAAGCGGGGTATCCCTGTAATCGGTCGCAGTGTCATTCGTGAATATATCCAAAGCGGTAAAAATAATACTGCTGGGGTTACACCGCCCACGGTAATCGTGAATAGTCAGACAGATCTTTGGTTAGGCGATCGCCAAGTCCGCATTGAACGTGTCGATGGACATTCGGCGGGTACAGATCTAGTTGCCTATGTCCCTGATGTTAAGGTCTTATTCACAGGTGATATGGTTTTCAATAAACGGATTCCTTGGACTGGTGACAGTGAAATTCGTCAATGGCAAGGTAGTTTATATCGCTTAATTGCGACTTTCCCTGATGCAAAGGTTGTTCCCGGACATGGCGATGTGACTGATGTAACGGGCTTACAAGCTCAGCAAGCTTATTTCAGTTGGTTAGAGCGCACGGCTTTGGAATGGAAAGCGCAAATTTTGACTAAGGAGCAAGTACTAGAAAAATTTGCAAAAGTACCTGATGCTTACAAAGATTATAAATTTAAGGGACTCTATCCTCTAAATTTAGAGTCAGCCTATGAGCAGTTTACTCGTAGCAAGATTATTCCGTTAATTCCTTAAACTTAGCTATTGCTACTTACATATAGAGAATGACGGCGCAAAGCGCCGCCATTCTCTTATTAAAAAATAAAAAGAGAGACAGCGATCGCTAGTTCTCTCTTTCTTTGATGATTTTTATGCTGTGGGCGATCGCTGAATAGGTAAATTCTTTGAGTGAGCGTAAGTTCTATATCTATTGAAACTTAGAAAAGCGATCGCTTTTCTAAGTTTCAATAGATATAGAAAAATATTTTTCACTTCTTCTAATCTGAGTCAGGTAAACCCTGAAAATTTGCTTGATTATTCAATGATACTTCTCTCCAGTTCTTGATATCAAAAACAGAGGCATTTCTAAGAATTGTACTAATTGGTTGACTTTGCATAAGGGGGGATTATATCTGTCCTACTTGAAAATCGCTATAAATACATTTTATAGCGATCGCCAATTCGTACAATAAAGCTAAAGCCTCACAGGAAATAAATGCTATGTTCACCCGTTATCTAAAATTACCTTTGCTAATTGGTTTGAGTTTACTAGCGGCGATCGCTGCTGTAATTTTTGGCGTGTCTCGCGCCGAGGCTTTGCAGATAATGCTCAAACCAAATCCACCTCTACTAGGCGATACCGTATCGGTATGGATTGCCACGAATAAACCTGCGTCCTTGCCGCCAACGGTGTCTGTAAATAATCAGCAATTTCCTGTGTTTGCCATGTCGTCCAATCGTTGGCGAGCCTTTATTCCCACAACGCCACTTGATAAAGTGGGGCTAAAGCAGGTGGTCGTAACAGGGGATGGGCTACAGCAAACTTTAGCAATGCAATTGGGCGATCGCAAATTTCCCACCCAAAGCATTTGGCTCAGTGGTTCGGGTAGCGATTTGGAACCAACTGATTATGAATGGGATAAGGTTTCAGCCTTTAAAAAATTAGTTACGCCCCAAAAATTCTGGAATGGTGCATTTCTTAGACCTAATGAAGGTGAAATCACTACAGGATTTGGGGTGCGCCGCTATTACAACGGTGAATTTGCGGAAGACTACTACCACCGTGGCATTGACTACGCGGGTGAATATGGCTCCCCAGTGATTGCACCTGCGGCTGGTTATGTGCGCTTAGTGGGAACGGTGGCACAGGGCTTTAGACTGCATGGCAATACGGTTGGTGTCGATCATGGTCAAGGCGTAGAGAGTATATTTTTACATCTCAGTGAGATTTATGTAAAAGAAGGTGATTTTGTGAAGGCAGGACAACCCCTTGGCGCGATCGGAGCGACGGGTGCATCAACAGGTCCCCATTTACATTGGGGGCTATATGTGAATGGTGAAGCGATCAATCCTGTAGCTTGGCGCTATGACGGGGTAGAGTAAACAAACGCACTTCGTGCGTTTGTTTAAGTGAGTCCAAACCAGCTTAGATAAGCTGTCAGTATAGAATTGCCAAAAAATAGAGAGATTGCGCCGCCGATCGCTAAAAAAGGACCAAAGGGAATTGGTTGTTGTTTACCTAATTTACTAACCAAGATCGCGATCGCGCCAACAACAGTACCAACCATTGAGGCAATTAAAACCGTGAGCAGCACCTGTTGCCAACCCAGCCACATACCAATCATCGCCGCTAGTTTAGGATCACCACCTCCCATAGCTTCCTTTTGCAAGAAAACCCGTCCTGCAATTCGCATGAGGTCTAGGAGCCAAATCCCTAAAACTGCGCCACCAACGCCTAAAATCAAATGTCCTGCTAAATTAGTGCGATCGCTAGGATTGGTAAACGCCAAACTCCCTTGATAGATCAAACCTAAGACTAAGCCTGACTGAGTTAAGGAATTGGGTAGGATCATCGTATCGAAGTCAATCATGGAGAGAGCCAATAGCCAACTAAGAAATGCGGCATAGAAGCCCAAAATCAAGGTTGGTTGTGAAGTGCCAAAATATGCTGCGACACACCAAAACAGAAAGGCTGTGAGAGACTCGATCACAGGATAGCGCCATGATACGGGTGTATGACAATAACGACATTTCCCTTTGATCAGAAACCAACCAAGGATCGGAATATTGTCATAGGGCGCAAGCTGACGGAGGCAATGGGGACAGCGCGAGGGTGGATGGAGGATTGATAAACCCGCAGGCACGCGATAAATGACCACGTTCAAGAAGCTACCAACACAAGCACCGATCGCGATCGCAAAACCCTGTAAAAAGAGAGATTCGATTAATAACAAAGTGTTAAAACTAGATAGGTAGGGATGGGAGGCGCAAAGCGCCTCCCATCCTTTTTTAATATGGTAAACAAATTGTGCGCGTTATCGTACAGTTTCGACCGCCATAATCACGGCAAACTTCACGCGCTGCACTTTCTGCTTCATATTCATCCACTGACCAAGCTGTTCCTGCGGCTCCATTGCTACTTTCAGAAAGAGACATACAAGCATTACGAACCCAGATTAGAGCTTCACAATCTCCTGCACCAGAAACACTTTCACATTCACTGATGGCGCGATTTTCGGCAGCCATCCGCGAACGATAATTCCAAGAATAGCCTTTGTCTTGAGTAGTAGGAGAACGGGCGATCGCGCCATAACTTTGGGCGGCAGCTTCGATCGCCCCTGTTGATATCGTCGGAATAAAAATTGCTGCGACGATTACTAAAGAATTCCAGAGACTTTTAGACATAAATGTCCCTCCTTACTTCATTCAGTAGCAACTTAATCTTCGCTATTCCCTACGTCTATTATAGTTGGCGCATCAAGGGCTTTTTTAGTAGTTTACGAATTGTTAAAAAACCCATTTTATAGAGTGGCGGCGCAACGCACCGCCACTCTATAAAACCTATTTAGGGTTTGTGTATTACAGATAAAATTTCAAAAAGCTTGCTTCGCCAGCTTTTTGAAATTTTATCTGGGTTTTAAGAAAGCACAAAGCGCTGTAAATGGGTTTTTAGTTTAGAATATTTGCTGATCCATGATCGCAGGAGTTGCCATTGCTCACCAGCACCAGAAATCCCTTAGTCAAACAACTACGATCGCTTGGTGAGAGTGCTAAGGATCGTAAAGAACAGGGACTTTTTTTAGTAGAAGGAACTCATGCCCTCACCGAAGCGATCGCGACGGCTTACCCCATTTCGATCGTTTGCTGTACTGAAAAATGGATTGAGACTAATCCAGATTTGTACGATCAAATTGAAGCTGCTACCGATGCAATTGAACGGTTAGAAATTGTTGCAGAAGAAGTGCTTCAGGCGATCGCTACTACCAAAAATCCCGATGGAGTAATTGCGGCGGCAGTGATGCCATCGCGTGAAATTGCCAATATTCGCTCCCTAGGTTTAGCGCTAGAAACGATTCAAGATCCCGGAAATATTGGGGCAATTATTCGCTCAGCCGTTGCAGTGGGCGTTGATGGCGTTTTAGTCAGCAGTGATAGCGTCGATCTGACAAATCCTAAAATTGTGCGAGCGACTACAGGACAATGGTTTCGCTGCAATATGCAAACCTCTGTAGATATGGTTAGTGACATTCGCAAATTACAGGCACAGGGAGTCAAGGCGATCGCCACCGTAGCCAGTGCCAAGATAACTTACTGGGACTATGACTTTACGCAACCAACATTGATTTTGTTAGGGAATGAAGGCAATGGTTTATCTGAGGAGTTAATTGAGTTAGCAGATGAATCTATATCTATTCCTCAAAGTCATCTAGTTGAATCGCTGAATGTCTCTATTTGTGCCGCATTACTGCTCTATGAGGCAAAACGTCAGCGATCGCGTAATTTATAAAAGTGATGAGAAGCTTTGCTTCTCATCACTTTTATTTAGTTAAGAATCAATTTCATGGGTTGCCAAATAGTCTTGAATCCAACTGTCACCTAATTTAATTAAATGATCTAAATCAAAGTCCCATAAAATAATCTTGCCATTTACACTTCCTGAAGCAAGGGTTGTACCATCGGGACTAAAGCAAACTGTTTTGATTGCCGATCGGTGTCCTTGCAACGTCAGGAGTTCTTTACCATCTAGGCTCCATATTTTTACTAGGCGATCGCTGCCGCCCGACGCTAAGGTATTACCATCAGGACTAAAACAGACACTTCTTACTTCCGCACTATGCTCATTAAGGGTTCTCAATAACTTCCCTTCGAGGTTCCATAATTTAATGCTGCCGTCTTTACTACTGCTGGCCACGGTTTGATTGTCGGAACTAAAGCGCACACTATAAACTTCGCCCGTATGTCCGACAAAGGTATTGAGTAAAGTGCCGTCCCAATGCCAGATTTTGACGGTTTTATCTTGACTTGCGGTAGCAATCATATTGCCATCAGAACTAAAACAAACATCATAAACAGCGTTAGCATGACCAACTAAGGTATGTACCCACTCGCCCTCTTTACTCCATAGTTTAACTGTGCAATCACCACTGGCTGAGGCAAATAACTCTCCATCACCTCGGTAAGCAACACTATAAATAGAGAAAGCGTGTTCGTTATATATAGTTTTAATTAAGTTCCCTTTCGCATTCCAAATTTTGATGGCGCGATCGCTACTAACTGATACTAGCAAAGAATTATCTGGACTAAAGCAGATACTCGTAACTCCCTCTTTATGCCTATGAAGAGAAGTAATTAGTTTACCAGAATTGGCAAGCCAGACTTTAATTGTACAATCATTACTAGCTGAAGCAATGAATCGGCTATCGGGGCTAAAAATCAGACAATTGACCTCATCAGAATGTCCAACTAACTCAGGAGCGATATTACCTTGAGTACGCCAGAATTTGATCGTTGTATCTTGGCTGCCTGTAATCATTTTCTTGCCATTAGTATTAAAAATAATGCTATGGATACCGCCTTTATGTCCATACAGGGTCTTAATTAAATCACCTTTCACATCCCAAATCTTAATCGTGCGATCGCTGCTGATGGAAGCAATTGACTGACCATTGGGGTGAAAGCGAACTCCTAACACTTTATCGGTATGCCCTTCTAAAACTGTCAGTAAGTTTCCTTCCATATTCCAAAGCTTGATGTCACGCCCACGACTAGCAGAAGCAATGATGCGTCCTGACGGAGAAATATCAATATCTTCAATAAAACTATCATGGGCTTTAATAGATCTAAGCATCGTTCCATCAATGTTCCAGATGATTAATGTGCGATCGGCACTCCCCGTAACAATGCGCTCTCCATCGGGACTAAAACAAAGACAAGTAATCCATTTATGATGCCCACCTGCAAAGGTATTAAAAGGAGTGCCATCATTTTGCCATAGTCTAATTTTTGCATCTTCTCCACAGGACGCAAATATAGAAGATGTAGGACTGAATTTGACGGCTAAAACGGGGGCTTGGTGGTCTTTGAGGGTTTTGAATGGTTGATCTAAGTAGAGGCTTTTGGAACGACTCATTTTCCAGATCTTGATTGTGCTATCACGACTAGCAGAAGCTAAATATTGTCCATCACGACTGAAGCTCAAACCAGTAATCCAATTTGTATGTCCCACTAGGGTTTGGAGCAAGTTTCCCTTCATATCCCAAATTTTAATCGTGCGATCGCTACTGCCCGACGCGATTAGGCGATCGCCTGACTGGATCGCGATACAGGTGACAATATCTAAATGGGCTTGGAGTTGGTTATATTCATGCACATTGTAGACCGATTGATGTAATGCAGTAATTCCATGCATTCGTAAATTCACTCTTGCGGCGATCGCCTTTTCTAATTCTTGTAATTGTTTAGCTGCATATATTGACTCTAAGAGAGCCTCAAATTGTTGATTAAGGATAAATGTTGCTTTAGCGGAAGCACTTTTGAGAACGACTTCCGCCTCCGTTAAACTAGATTGTAATTTCTGCTGCATTTCCATCAGCCTAATTTTTGCGTCCTGTTCCGCCTCCAAAGTCGCCTCTAGCCGTCGTTTCGCCGCCGCCAAAATTTGATTGGCTTCCGCTTGAGCGATGAGTGCAGTTTCCACCTCGCGTTTTTCGAGGTCTTGACTAACCGAAAAGAAATGATAGTCCTGATTACTTAGATTTTTATCGGCTGACCATGCTAACGCATCCTGTAGAGCCTGACCGCGTAACAGTCTTGACTCATCTTGATAGTCCGAATCCACCCAAGCTTTAAAGGCTTCACCATAGGGGCGTAAATTAGCTAACGCTTGATTTACCCAATTTTGATTGAAAATTGCCGCATAGGTGGGATTGTAAACCCTTAATTTCCCATCTCGTTTGACCACCAATCCCGTAATGCGTAATTCCGTTTGTTCAGGACTATCATCGGCAATAATACCACCCTCTAGGTTTCTTTTTAAGGATGGCTCTGAGTTCAAAATCTGCTGATATAAACCCAATAACTTCCCTTGACGGTTTTCACTACTCCAAAGAATGCGATCGCGAATAGTTTTAAAATGTTCAGGCTGGTCATGGATTTCCCAGTTCTCCACCAGTTGCGATCGCACCAAATTATTGACCCATACCAGTTCATGCTGTAATGGAATCGTCTCTGATGAGTTAATAATTAGTTGACAAATCTTTTGCGTGAGAAAGGGTTGCCCCCCCCGTATAGGCAATGATTGCCTTGAGAACTGCAACGGGATTTTGCGACTTAGACAACAAGCCGCGCATTAATGGTTTCGCCTCCTTTAATTGAAATCCCTTCAGTTCGATCGCCCGACCAATATTAAAAGGAGTGCGTTGTTTATCACGAATCAGATCCGCAGGTGTCGCCACCCCAAACAGGGCAAAGGTCAATCGATTATAGGCAATGCGATCGGCGCGACGATTAAATAATTCGCGAATTAGGGCAAAAAAATCATCAACGGGAAAATTCAAACTGAGAATACTATCAATTTCATCCACAAAAATAATCACCCGTGAAGAGATCTTTTTAAGTAGCCCTTCATCAAGGAACTTCCCAAATCGTTGGACAGGAGATAATAATCGATTCTTTTCCCACCACTCTTCTAAGTCAAAATTATCATACAAATCGAGGCTACTGAGGATGCTATCAATTAGCCCTGCATACCACTGTTCAGGATTAATATCTGATGTGCCGATCGCCGTAATATCGATCGCCGCACAGGTAAAATTTTCAGCCTGTAAGCGTTGCATCGTCCGCACTCGCAGACTGGACTTTCCCATTTGGCGGGAATTGAGAACATAACAAAATTCTCCTGCTTTCAATCCCTCATAGAGATCGCTATCAGCTTGTCTTTCCACATAGGTAGGTGCATCTACAGATAGACTGCCACCCACTTGATAGAGATAATTTTTTTTACCTTCTGCAAGCATCAAATACTTTCTCGAAAATATTGATAATAGAGACTACACATCGGAACCACCTGATTCCCTTGAAACTTAACTAAACCCATACTCCGCAGTTTAAAAGCTACATGACTCTCTAGCTGTAACGGGCGATCGCTGCATACTAGTTCTTTAAAAGCTTCTAACATTTCCACATCTTCTTTCAGGTATCTTAACTGCCTCCTTAAATGATCTCCATAAATTCCCTCTTCGGTGGGCGCTAATTGTAATAATTTTTCCAAATCAATCCGACCACGGGCAACTTGATAGAGCGCTTGTCTGACTAAATAGGGATGTCCACCTGTGAGGGTCATCAATTGTTCTACTTCAGCTTTCTGCCAGTTGAGTTGATGGCGATTTACCAAATCAGCAATTTGAAGAAGCGTTAATTCAGGCAATTCAATCGGTAAACCTACATTAAATGGCGATTGATTAATATTTAAAGGGATATACACCTCTTTAGAATGAACGATCACTAATCTTAGTTTTTTCCAAACATCTTCATTTTTTGCCTTTTCATGCCAAGCTCTCAATAAACCAAAGAAATCAGAAGCAATTTTTGGATATTGAAAAATCAAATCCACTTCATCAAGTCCTAGCACTAAGGGAACATCAAGCACTGTTAACAAGTAACGCTGAAAATACTTTGTACATTTGTTTTTACTGCCTAAAACCCCTTGCCAATATTGGTCTAAATTATCATCTAGATTCAACTCAGCCGCGATACTGGCACAAAACCACTGAAGAAAGGAATCCAGTTCGCTAAATACATCACTATCTGCTTCTTGAAAATATAGGTGAGCGACTTGATTGCCTTTATATTTGGCATAGGCTAGAGTTCGAGATAGCAGAGACGATTTTCCCATTTGGCGCGGAGCCTTAATCCGAATCAGGGAACCTGGTCTGAGGATCGTCTCACAGCTATCTTTTTCGATGGGAGGGCGTTGAATATAAAAACGTGAGCCTAGCTCCACTTGTCCTTCAGGTTCTTCTAATTGTAAAATTTGTTTCGGTGAAGGCGGAGCCTGAGTAGAAATGGTTGTGGCGGCACTAGAATTTCGGAGCAGTCGCTCTAGGGTTTGTAAAGTTGTCGTGGCATCAGCAAATCTTTGGCGATAGTCATAGCACAACATTTTGTCAATAATTGCGGCTAAGGCTGGATGAATTTTTACATTGACCTTAGCCCCAGCCAAATCACATTTGTATTCATTAGTTTGCGGATCTTTCGGTAATTCTTTAAAGGAAAGTCCTGTAAAAGCCTGTAGGCACATGATCCCCAAAGCATAGATATCACTACAAAATTTTGGTTGTCCTGCGAGTTGCTCACTGGGCATATATACGAGGGAACCGACTACGATGCTTCTGGGCTGATTTTCATCTCCCATTAATTGCTCTAGAGAATCTGAAGTTAAAGCCTTGACTGCTCCAAAATCAATCAGCACGATTTTGCGATCGCTTTGGCGGCGGATTAAGTTAGCGGGCTTAATATCGCGATGAATTACTTGGCAACTATGCACAAAGGCGAGAACCCTTAAAATATCTCGCAAGCCAGCAATCAATTGTTTCTGCGACCATTGCTGACCAGCACCGATCTCGCGATCTAATGTATGACCTTCGATAAATTCTTGGACTAGATAAAATTCGCCACCTTGCTCAAAATGAGCAAATAATCGAGGGATCTGATCGTGAACGCCTAATTCATGTAAAGTTTTTGCTTCATTATCAAATAGCCGTTTAGCTAGTGCGAGTTCCTGCGGTTTTGTAAACTGCGGTTTGAGTTGCTTTACTACACATTTAGGTTGATTTGGTAGTTGTAAATCCTTTGCTAAAAATGTCTGCCCAAAGCCACCGCCACCAAGTGGCTTAATAATTTGATATCGCCCTGCGAGAATAGCTTCAGCACTAGTCATGTTCGGTCATTGGGGAAAATCTTAAAATCTTCATAATAGCTTCTTTAATAATACAGTGATCGCTCAATTTGCAAAGTAGATAT
>DCSN01000089.1 GCA_002325645.1 Pseudanabaena sp. UBA1465 | reverse complement strand
GCGCCGCCTTATCTGTTTGGGCAAGGGGCTTAAGCAGTTACTACTTCTTTAACTGTACCGAGAGATTCCATAACCAATTCAGCCAGATCGTTAATAAAAATCGGATGGCTATTTAAAGCAGGCACGCGATCGAAATTGTGAATACCTGCTTCTTCAGCAACTTCACGGTATTCAATATCAATCTCTTGCAAAGTCTCGATATGTTCCGACACAAAACTGATGGGAACTACTAACAGATCTTTGATACCGCGTTTTGCCAGATTGTGAATTGCTTCTTCGGTATAGGGTTGCAGCCATTCCACAGGCCCCACACGGCTTTGGTAAGCGAGGGTATGGGCATTGTAACGATGGTGGTCACGCCGTAGGGCTTTCATGATGCCATCGACACAATTTTCCATTTCCGATTGATAGGGATCATTATATTGAGTGACATATTTTACGGGTACGCCGTGAGCGCTGAAGAAAATATGCACATTCTCAGGATCGGCAAAGCTTTGTAACTTAGTATCGATCAATTCATTCATAGCGCGAATGTAGCCAGTGCGATCGTACCAAGATTGAATGGTGATGCGCTCGATCGCTTGGAGTTCAGGATCATTTGCCCAAATTGCGTCAAGTTCCTTAATGCTAGAGCCACTGGTGCTAATCGAGTATTGAGGATACAAAGGCAACACCACAAGGCGAGTAATGCCATCCTGTTTGATTTTGGCGATCGCCTCAGTCGTGTAGGGATGCCAGTAGCGCATACCCACATACACTTTTGCCTCAATGCCATTACGCTGTAAAACGTTTTCGATGTTTTCTCCTTGCTCTTCAGTGATCTGGCGCAAAGGAGAACCACCGCCAATCATGCGGTAATTTTCTTGGCTGATCGGGGCGCGACTTGCCGCAATTAATGAGGCGATCGGCTTTTGTAAAAAGGGAATCGGCAGGCGAATAATCTCTGGATCGGCGAATAGGTTATACAAGAAAAGATAGACATCTTCTAGCTTTTCAGGACCTCCCAAGTTTAAAAGTAATACTCCAACACGACCAGACATAAATAGTTTCCTAAAAAAGTTTTTGAAAAAATATGGAATTTATTAAAAAGTTAATGCGGGTTAATGCGGCAGTCTCAAAGCTTAAAAGTTTATTTGCAAAACTATTGCTAACTCTTTCTAAATATTAGTCCAAGTCTCATCTAACTATAAGCTTTTGTTTCTGGTTTCCGTTGAAAGAGCAGGGTGATCCTTCGATCGCGATGCTCTTATGTTTTGGCTAACCATTGCTTGACACAGGCTTCTAACAAATCAATATCTAAAGGCTTTGTCAGATAATCATCACAACCTGAAGCGATCGCTGCTTCTCGATCTCCCTTCATTGCATGGGCCGTCACCGCCACAATGGGGATTTTAGCAGTGCGATCGCTAGCCTTAAGTTGCCTCGCCACTTCCCAACCATCGATCTCTGGCAAAGATAGATCAAGCAAAATTAGATCGGGGTAATTTTTTTCTACCCAATCTAAGGCCGCTTGACCATCTTGGATGCAGATGACGTTGTAGCCTGAATCTTGAAACACCTGCTCCACCAAAACTTGGTTGTCAGGGGCATCTTCGACCACTAAAATTAGCGGCGGGCTGTTAAGTGCGGGCATAGGTACTAAGAGGTTCTTTGATGAACTTGATATAGAGATGTTTAAAGGTTGATCGAACTACTCTGGGTAGCTCAAAATCAATTGCCATCATTGTTGTAGGCAGTTTCCAGTCAGGACTTCGTAACTGCGCGATCGCATCGCCAACGATTTCAATTGCTTCAAGATCACTACATAAACCTGTACGGATCGAGGCGGCAACCGTTGGTACATCAAGGGGATCTACACCAAGAATCTCTACCATAACGCGATCGAGGGCAAAAACATCACAGGAAGCCGCTAAAACCCCCAATTCTTTTGGCTCACCAGCACTGGGGCCATTGCCCTCATGTCCGATAATGCCATCAAGGATCGTCAGTTCAGGATTAATTGTGCGGGCTGTCTCAATCAACATTTGCGCGAAACGATTTACATCTTTACCTGCTTCCATATGCCACCAAGCTTTCATTTTGCCTGGTACACAGCCAAAAAGATTTTTCACGCCGAGGGTGAGGGTTAGCTGCATATGGGATTTTACCTTGGGCAAATTGATCACCACATCCGCTTCCATTGCTTCTTTGCTGAGGCGGAGATGGTTTAGCTCGCCCTCGCCTTCAGTTGGGTAGCGTCTGCCATGAAACTCAATAATTGGTAAGCCGAGTTCTACCGCAAGAGGTAATAAACCATTAGCCTTAGCAATCCCCTTGGCACTACCGAAGGCGGGACTATCTCCTAAAAATGGTTTGCCACCAGCATCCATAACCATCTTGGCGACGCAATATACCAACTCAGGGCGAGTGGTGCATTCTTTGGTAGGACGTGCGCCTGTGAGCAAATTGGGCTTGAGGAGAACGCGATCGCCTTTTTTGACGATGCTGGACATACCTCCTAGGGGTGCAAGTACTGCCTCTAGAGATTGCATAAGCAATCCGATTTCATAGCTAGAGGTATGTAAAAGACTGACGATTGGTTTCATGAATATATCTAGAAGGTGATTGGTCAGCGAACTACTTAAAAATATAGCCTAGTAAGTAAGTTGTTGGGATTGAACGTAGGGTTGATTAGCGATCGCTAAACCCATTATTTTAGTTTTTATTCATTTTTTATTCATTTTGCATTCATTTACTATCGAGTAATCCTTTAAGGCGTAGGCTTTCTAGCTCTAAAACCTTCAAGGCTAAACTGCGATCGCGCTCCATCAGGTCATCAAAAGTATCCACAGGAATCGCTAAAACTCTAGTTGGTGAAGATTTGGCGGTGATTGTGCCTGTCAAATTGGTGTGGGTTAATACCTCTAGCTCATCTAGGACTTTGCCTGATACCAGAGAAGAAACTGTTTCCGATTGATCGGCATGGATGATCCTAATTTCCACGTTGCCCTCGATTAGCAGTAGCAATTCGCGGCAGGTGTCCCCAGCCTCAGTAATATGTTCATTTTCTGAGTAAGATTTCACATAGGCGCGATCGCTTAGTTCTATTAAAATTTCATTTTCGAGGGATTGGAAAAAGTCACTATTAAATAGATAGATCACCCGTTCTAATTTCTCAAAGTTTGCCAAGGGTTGAGACTGGGTATTTTTGAGAATTAGGGCGATCGTGTCTTGGACTAGGGGATGCTGACTCTCGATATCCACCGCATAAACTCGACTAGCGGCAAAGTCGAGGATTTGTAATAAATACAAACTTACTGATTGAATTAAGGGGTTTGATTCTGGCAATAGCGCTGTGAGTGTATCAATTATTTCGGAAACGGCGATCGCCACGGAACAAGCCAGATTTGCCGATGGTTGATTTAGTAATTCTATTTGGCTAGGCGGAATTTTGGTGAGCCAAGGGGAGTTGGGTTCTTCAAGAATATCCTGCAAAACCGTAGGCGCAAGTTTACCTAGATTACTGGCGATCTCATTGCCTTCGTGGTCGGGCAGATTGGCGATCGCCTCTAATAACGCTAATACCAAAATCTTCTTTTTACGGCGGATTGCCTCTAATAATAGGGATACGGCGGGGCGATGTTCTAATAGGCAGCGCTGATTGAGGTTATGGTAAGACTGCAATAGTTGGTCAAGGCGATCGAGATAAAAATATGATTTTTGTTTAAGAGTTGCATCGCGATCGAAGCCTTGGGTAATTTCTCGCTCCTCCGCAGGGGAAATATTATAGGCTTGCACCAATTGCTGCGAGGCAGTGTCAGTATCGAGATTTTGCAGATAAACCAAACGCTCAAGGGCTTTGCGATAGCCAGAGATGCGTACCAAATTTTCAAGGTTGCGCTGGCGGCTAGGATCGAGCAGTTGCGGATCTTCCACGCCTAACTCTTCGAGCAGGTTACGGTGTTCCGTGTCAGAAATATCTAATTCTGTGCGTAATTGCCTTAATAGTTCCAAACTACTGGCAGAATTGGTATAACCTTCTTCCAAGGATTCGCGCAGTACGCCTTTATAAGCCTCATAGCGCTTTTGCTTGGTGAATCCTGGTAAAACCTTCGCCAAAACATAAACTTCATGGGGATTGAGATCGTCCACATCGCGATCTTTGAAATATTCTTGCAAAGGGAAGTTCATCTTTAATAACTGCTTACGGAACCTACCCGCTAAGCCTTCCCTAGCATAGAGTTCGGGATCGCGCTTGAGGGTACGGGCTAACCACAGGGTACTCAGCAGCACCACAAGTACATCAATGGTTTCTTGGAAAAAGTTGGGAAGTAAGCGAATAAAGGGACGACCACCGAAAATAAAGAATAGGTTGAAAGCAATAAAAGTAGTGACACTAAATAGATGATGACGAATCAATAAGTTAGAGGTTTTTTGTTTGGCAAAATGTAAATAGGAACGATAAAGACGTTCGCCGAGCGTACCAAAAATATAGCCTAAGCCAGTAAATAAGCCCAAGGTAAGCGGCACTGCCAAAATTTTAGGAATGGGAATCGCTTGATTGTACAAATAGAATCCAGAGGACATCAGTTTTTGGATAGAATTTCCTTCCATCGCCCAAGCCCCTGAAAAGTAATAGTCCCAATTACCTGCATAGAGATAGTAATAGAAAAAATATCCAACCACTAATCCCAAATAGCAGTAGTAGAGAAATTGCGATTCAGGTTTCTCAATGCCATCCCAATACGATCGCTCGGAGTCGATATCAATACAAGGATTTTGGCAAGCAACACAGGCGCTCTGCTCTTTACCGTTGGCGATCGTGCGACACATGGATTGCGTAATCGGCACTTCGCTCATGTGCGCCTTAGTCGCCAATAGTGCCGATGGTTCGGCATAGATTTTCTGCACAGGAGCCATCGGACAAAAGTAATTGCACCAAGTTTTGCCACCATAGAGATAGCCCACCGTAATTGCGGCGGCGATCGTCATCACTAGCCATAAACCAAGGGCGATCGCATTGCCATTAATAAATAAAATCCGACTACATAGACCTACAAATAACAAACCAAATTGAAGATATAAATAATTTTTGCCTAGCCAAGAGTCTTTCTTAACTTTGGGAATTTCATAGCGAACTTTCCCCGTTTTACTATCAGTTCGTTTGATTTGCCTCTGCCATCCCAAGGCGCGAGGAATTTGCGATAGAAAGGATAACGGGCAAATGCGCCGCCATAGCTCATGCCCAAATACTAACAGAATAAAGATTGAACTAGGGACAATCATGCCCCAAAATATCGGTGCGCCGAGGGGATAGGGTTGCAAGTCTAAACAGACGTTTTGAACAGGGATGCAATCTTCGGGCTTAATCCGAAAAGGACTCCAAGTTTGATTTGCAGTCGTAATTAAAGGGGAAATCGGATCGTAAAAGAGTGACGCAATCAGCAGTAACCAAGCGCAGGTTAAGACCCAGCGCACTTTGCGGATTTGTTGTTCAGAGATGTTCGATATCATGTTTTTTTGCTATTGATTAGTTTTATTTATTTAAGTAATTCATGGACATTATTGCTCAAAAGCAATCCTGACAAGGCTAATTGCGTAATTAAGACTAAATGATCATGACTGCCATATAAATTTGTCTATAGTAACTTTATCAAAAAAATGCATAGATTTAAACTTATCTTTATTATAAAAATAATAGACTTTACTCTATTCACTATTCACCCTAAGATACCAATATCAAGAAATTAATTATTCCCACAAAACCTTTAGAAGCTATGTCTAGTCTCAAAACCAACATTTCACGGCGGCGATTTCTTGCCACAGCAGGAGCCACAGCACTTAGTTCGCTGCTGCTGAAAGGCTGTCTTGGTAATCCACCCGAAGACAATCCAATCATAAGTTCTGCTAATGCTACTAAAATAAAACTTTCCCCTGAACAAATTCCTGAAACTAGTAAAGTCAGGCTAGGTTATCTGCCAATTGTCGAAGCCGCACCGCTAATTATTGCCAAAGAGAAAGGCTTCTTTGCCAAATATGGCATGGATGATGTGGAAATATCCAAGCAAGCCAACTGGGGATCGGCAAGAGATAGTGTCAAAATTGGCACTGCCGCAGGTGGTATTGATGGTGGTCAATGGCAAATGCCCATGCCCTATTTGATTTCCGAAGGAATTATCACCGACAATCTCAAAATCCCGATGTATGTGCTGTTGCAGTTAAATACACAGGGCAATGCGATCGCGATCGCCGATAAGCACAAAAACAAAGGGATAAGCCTCAAAATCGACAAAGCTAAGGCTTTCTTTGAGAAAACTAAATCTGAGGGTGCAAAGTTTAAAGCGGCTTACACCTTCCCGAAAGTGAATCAAGACTTCTGGATTCGTTACTGGTTAGCCGCCAATGGAGTCGATCCTGATACGGATATCGAATTGTTGACCGTACCTGCGGCGCAAACTGTCGCCAATATGAAAACTGGCACAATGGATGCTTTTAGTACGGGCGACCCCTGGCCCTATCGCATCGTCAAAGATAAGATCGGCTTCATCCCTGCCCTGACTGCGGAAATTTGGAAAGCACATCCTGAAGAATATTTCGCAATGCGTGCGGATTGGGCGGATAAATATCCTAAAGCAACCAAGTCCTTGCTGAAGGCAATTATGGAAGCGCAGCAATGGTGCGACAACTTCGACAATCGTAAGGAACTTGTGCAGATCTTAGCCACTCAAAACTACTTTGGTGTCGATCCTGAAATCCTTACCAATCCGATGATGGGCAAGTATGACATGGGTGATGGGCGCATGATTGATGACAAAAGTATGGCTCCTCTTTATTGGAAAGACTCGAAGGGAAATGTCTCCTATCCCTACCAGAGCCACGATCTCTGGTTCATTACTGAAAGCGTGCGTTGGGGCTTCTTACCAAAGGAATCTCTAGTAACTGCGAAGGATTGGATCAAGAGAGTCAACCGTGAGGATATTTGGCGGGAGGCGGCAAAGGAGGCAGGTTTTACTGACATTCCCACTAGCACTTCTCGCGGTATTGAAGAATTCTTTGACGGTACAAAGTTCGACCCAGAAAATCCACAGGCTTATCTGGATGGATTGAAGATTAAGAAGGCTTAGATTTTGGCTACGTTTTAGGGTTTAGATCCCCCCTAACCCCCCTTGTAAAGGGGGGAAAGAAAAATTATCTTCTTACCCCTTTTTAAGGGGGATTGAGGGGGATCTCTTGAAAATTAATCACAAACAAATATTTTAGGAGTAAAAATTATGGCAGCAAGTATTGGTAATCGTAATGGTAGCTTAGGGCGATCGCTCAGTAAATTTTGGCAAAAAAATGCTCAAAATTGGGCGCTCCCAATCATCGGGATTTTAGGATTTTTGCTAGTCTGGCAGATTCTCTCTGGTACGGGCTTACTGAAATTGCCTAGCCCAATCAACATTATTTCTGAAAAAAACACTCGTAATTTACTGCTCTATCCATTCTTCGATCGCGGCGGTACAGACAAAGGACTATTCTGGCAGACTCTCGCTAGTTTCGAGCGGGTGGCTAAGGGTTATTCTTTGGCGGCGATCGTTGGTATCGGTACAGGGATTTTGATTGGGACTACGCCCGTCATTGACAAGGCTCTCGATCCTCTCTTCCAATTTCTGCGGACAGTGCCACCCCTTGCATGGGTTCCGATCGCTCTCGCGGCGCTTCGTCAAAATGAACCCGCAGCATTGTTTGTTATCTTTATCACCGCAGTATGGCCGATCTTGTTAAATACTGCGGTTGGCGTGAAGCAAATCCCTCAAGACTATCGCAACGTTTCACGGGTGCTACAACTCTCTCGCCAAAAGTATTTCTTCAAGATTTTGATTCCTTCGGCTCTGCCTTACATTTTCACGGGTTTACGCATTTCCATCGGTCTCGCATGGCTGGCGATCATTGCCGCCGAGATCATCATGCCAGGGATTGTCGGTATCGGTTTCTTCATCTGGAATTCCTATACCAATGACAAAGTGGGCGAAGTGATCTTGTCTCTGGTTTACATAGGTGCTGTGGGCTTAATTCTTGATCGCGCCGTGGCATGGCTTCAGAATGTGATCTTGCCTGAAGAACAGAAATAAACTTCCCTCACCCCCCAGCCCCCTCTCCCATTAAGGGAGAGGGGGAGCAAGAAAGAAGGTTTTATCTTATCTTGTCCCCCTCTCCCTCTGGGAGAGGGGCTAGGGGTGAGGGTCTTAGAGATTTGATTGTAATAAAAGGAGAATTTTAAAATGCAGGATTTTGTTTTAGTCGATCAGGTAGAGAGAACATTTCCCTTGGGAGGTGGTAAAGAATATATTGCCCTTAAAGGAATTGACCTCCAAATAAAGAAAGGTGAATTTATTTCCCTCATCGGTCACTCAGGTTGTGGCAAATCCACCTTGCTCAACATGATCGCAGGTTTGGATTTACCCAGTGGCGGCGTGGTGATGCTCGAAGAGGAGCGCGTAACTCGCCCAGGCCCCGATCGCATGGTCGTATTTCAAAACTATTCGCTCTTGCCTTGGCTATCGGTACGTGAAAATGTGGCTCTGGCGGTTGATGAAGTGCTTTCCCATTTGCCCAAGGTTGATCGCCATGATTTAGTGGAGCGCTATGTGAATATGGTCGGACTTGCCCATGCGATCGATAAGCCACCCACGCAGCTATCAGGCGGAATGCGTCAGAGGGTAGCGATCGCCCGTGCTTTAGCAGTACGTCCTAAACTGCTACTTCTTGATGAACCCTTCGGCGCATTGGATGCGCTGACTCGCGGCAATCTGCAAGAGAAGTTAATGCAGATCTGTAATGAAGATCAGATTACCGCCGTCATGGTTACTCACGATGTTGATGAGGCAGTGTTACTAAGCGATCGCATTGTGATGTTGACCAATGGACCCGCCTCGAAAATCGGTAATATTCTGGAAGTGGATATTCCCCGTCCTCGTCAACGCATGGAAGCGGTCAATCATCCTAGTTACTACAGCCTTCGCAGTGAAATTATTTACTTCTTGAACCAACAAAAGCGGGTCAAAAAATTGAATGCTCGCAAGGTGACAACGGTTGCAAGACATGGTTTAGAAAAGGTCAATTTAGAGATCGGCTTCGTTCCCTTAACTGCCTGTGCGCCGATCGCTGTGGCAAAAGAGAAAGGCTTTTTTGAGAAGCATGGTCTCGATGAAGTTTCCCTTGTGCGGGAAACCAGTTGGCGCGGCATTGTCGATGGTATTTCAGGCGGCTATCTGGATGCGGCGCAAATGCCTTCAGGCTTACCGATGTGGATGACATTGGGCGGCAATGGTGCTTGTAAACCTATTGTTACAGCCCTAACTATGACCCGCAACGGGAACGCGATTACCCTCGATAAGCATTTCTACGATCGCGGCATTCATAGCCTCGCTGACTTTAAAGAGATGCTGCAAAATACACGCGATCGCACTCACCGCATGGGCGTAGTCCATCCCTCATCAATGCATAATCTGCTCCTGCGTTACTGGTTAGCGGCTGGCGGCATCGACCCCGATCGCGATGTGGAACTCAAAACCATCCCTCCCGCCCAAATGGTAGTTGACCTCAAAGCAGGCAGTATCGATGGCTTCTGTGTCGGCGAACCTTGGAACTTCCGCGCCGCCATGGAAAATATCGGCTTCACCGTTGCCACGGATTTAGAAATTTGGCAAGGACACCCTGGCAAGGTTCTCGGTGTGCGCGAAGATTGGGCAAATGCCTATCCGAATACGCATATTGCTCTCGTCAAGGCTTTACTAGAAGCCTGTATGTATTGCGCCGACCCGAATAATGCCGAAGAGATCCGCCAGATTCTCTCCCGCCGCGCCTATGTCAGCACCAATGTGAACTACATCCATTTAGGCAATCCCGATGATGTCACCTGTGCGATCGATTCTCCCATGCGCGAACCTGCCCACCATCAGTTCTATGGTGCTGGTGTCAACCGTCCCAGCCGTTCGGAGCATCTCTGGCACATCACCCAGATGGCGCGTTGGGGTGATGTTCCTTTCCCTCGCAACTGGGTAGAAGTATTAGAGAAAAGCTGTCGGGTTGGAGTCTTCAGCACCGCAGCCCGTGAGCTTGGGTTGACTGATATTACCTATACTCGTAATGCGATTCAACTCTTTGATGACATTCCCTTTAATGCCGAAGATCCGATCGCCTATCTCAACCAGCTAGATATCAAACGCAATATCACGATGGCTGAGATTGGCATGGAATCGATGCGAATGGTTGCTTAATTTCCCTCACCCCCAGCCCCCTCTCCCCCCAGCCCCCTCTCCCATTGAGGGAGAGGGGGAGTAAGAAAAATCTGATCTTGTTCCCCTCTCCCCTTTTGGGAGAGAGGGAGTAAGAAAAATCTGATCTTGTTCCCCTCTCCCCTTTTGGGAGAGGGGCTAGGGGTGAGGGTCTTCAAATTCTTTGCAAATTATAGAAATTTATTACAGGAACCCATGACTCAAACAACCCTCAACAACAAGCCGATCGCCACTATTCCACCTCAAGAATCCTTCCTTCGCATTGAAAATGTCTCTAAAATCTATCCCACGCCCAAAGGCGAATATGTCGTTCTCAAAGATGTCAATCTGCATATTCAAGAAGGCGAATTTATTTGCCTTATCGGTCACTCAGGCTGTGGTAAATCCACACTCTTAAACATGGTGGGTGGATTCTCCAAACCTTCCATTGGTGAAGTGACAGTTAATGGCAAACTAATCACTAAACCAGGGCCCGATCGCATGGTGGTGTTTCAAGGCTATGCGCTCTTGCCTTGGCTGACGGTTTATGAAAACGTGATGCTTGCGGTGGACTCCGTTAACCCGAATATGTCGAAAGGTGAAAAAAATGATATTGTCCGTCATCATTTGGCGATGGTGGGACTAAGTGAGGCTGCGGAGAAAAAGCCCACTCAAATTTCAGGGGGGATGAAACAGCGTGTATCGATCGCCCGTGCCTTAGCGATCCGTCCCGAAGTATTGATCCTTGATGAACCATTTGGCGCATTGGATGCGATTACCAAAGAGGAACTGCAAGAGGAACTATTACAAATTTGGACAGAACATCGCTGCACGGTATTAATGATTACCCATGATATCGATGAAGCTTTATTCCTAGCCGATCGCCTCGTAATGATGACCAATGGACCCGCCGCTAATATTGGTGAAATCATGCGGATTCCTTTTCCGCGTCCCCGCGATCGCGCTCAAATCATGGAAGATCCGTTATATTATGATCTCAGAAATACAGCGCTAGACTTTCTATATAACCGTTTTGCCCATGATGAGTAATCAGAGAATGGCGACGAAAAGTCGCCATTCTCTAAAACACAAAGTAAGGATAGGTGGTGCTTTGCGCCGCCTATCCTTACTTTGTGTTTAAATTTTAAACGACGTGATGGAGATCTGATGGAGATAGATGATCATTCATGATTTGTCCATCGCGGAACCAGATAATACGCTGCGTATTTCTAGCTACATCCGCCTCGTGCGTAACCATCACCACCGTAATTCCACTAGCATTCAGTTCACCAAATAGTTCCATTACCTCAGCAGTGGTGTGGGAATCAAGCGCCCCCGTCGGTTCATCGGCGAGTAACATTACAGGATTATTCACGATCGCTCTGGCGATCGCTACCCGTTGCTGTTGACCACCTGACATTTGATTAGGACGATTGTTTAATCGATGTCCCATAGCTACTCTTGTTAGGGCTGCCACTGCTCTTTCCTTTTGTTCCTTTGGGCTTACATTCGCATAGGCCATTGGTAACATCACATTCTCTAAAGCCGAGAGTTGCGGTAAAAGATGATATTGCTGAAACACAAAACCAATTTTGAGATTCCGAACCTTAGCAAGATCCTTTTCTTCCATACCTGAGACATCCTCTTCATCTAAGAAATATTGACCAGAGGTGGTGCTGTCGAGACAGCCAATAATATTCATACAGGTAGATTTACCTGAACCCGATGCCCCCATAATCGCGCAATATTCTCCTTCTTTAATCACAAAGCTCACATTCTCTAAGGCTTTTACTAAAGTATCGTCTTGACCGTAATATTTGCAGACATTATCAAGGTGAACAATTTCGCGTCTTGAGTCAGCGCTTTCAAGGTTAGGTGTAAGGAGATCGTTAATTAACATAGATGATTACTGATAGGGTTGTTTTGATAAAGAACTAATTTTTTGTGATGCGGCGAAGCCACATCACAAAAAATCAAGTCTCTTAAATGCTTCTCAAAGCCACGATGGGATCAAGTCTTGAGGCTTGTCTGGCGGGGAAAATCCCAAAAAATAGACCGATGCCACCAGATACACCCACGGCTAAGCAAATTGCGCCAATGGATACGCCTGCTTGAAGAGGGGACACTGCGGCAATGAAGAAAATGCCACTGACACCAATGCCAGTACCGATCGCGCCGCCTAGTAATGACAAAATTACGGCTTCAATGGTGAACTGGGTGAGAATATCGCTGGGGGATGCCCCGATCGCTTTACGCAGTCCGATTTCGCTAGTCCGTTCAGTAACGGAAACCAGCATGATATTCATAATGCCGATACCGCCGACTAAGAGAGAAATCCCTGCGATCGCCGCCAGCATAATTGTTAAGGCTCCTGTGATATTGCCCACGATTTCTAGGGCATCCTGCTGGGTGCGAATGGTGAAAGTATCATCAGCATTAATATCGGAAGTCCGATGGCGCAGTCTCAGCAGGTTAGCAATTTGGAATTGAGCCGCCTCCACATTATCATTGCCAATTGCAGATACATTAATCACCGCAATGGCAGTCCCATAGGGTGAAGTTTTACCCGTGAGGCGGTTGGTCATGGTCGTAATCGGCAGAAAGATCGTGTCATCTTGGTTAGTGCCTAGAAATGCCCCCTTCTCGGACATCACGCCAATGACCTCGTAGCTAGTTCCACGAATGCGTACTGTTTGTCCGAGGGCATTGCCCTGTGGGAATAGATCCTTAGTAATTGATGAACCTAGGGTAACAACCCTTGCATTACGCTTGAGATCTTCTGAGTTAAAGAAGCGTCCAGAGCTAACTTCCGCAGTACGAACCTGTGTGTAATTATCGGTTGTACCAATGAGAGTAGCGCGTTTGGTATTGTTGCCTGCGATCGCTAATTCTGAGCCATTGATTTGCGGCGCAACACCACGGACGGTGGGAACTTGGGTGGCGATCGCTTCAGCATCGGCAAGTACTAGGCGATTAGGCGGCGCGATCACGTTGCGGCGAGCATTATCGGTTCCCGTAATCACAAAAATCAAATCCGTGCCAAGGGACTGAAACTGCTGTGAAGCATATTTTTGAGCGCCTTGACCGATACCAACCATCAAAATTACGGAGGCATTACCAATGATGATACCCAACATCGTTAATGTACTGCGTAACCGATTCGCAGAGAGGGTTTTGCCCGCCATGCGTAAGCTTTCCCAAGTATCCATCCTTAAATTTCCTGAATTGCTCAAATATTTACTAAATATCTACAGAGCGCAAAACGTTGTGGAGATAGTGATTTGACCTTATCACTACATCTCAAATTTAGCATCATCTTATGGAGCGAAATTTAGCAAACTTAAAACCCAGAATGTTGCCAGAGCCAGATCGACGATTAGAAGATCCTGAGCTAATCAGAAAACAAATTGGGGGCATCTTTGAAATGCTCGCAGGGCAACCGCCCACATCTGAACTCATGCAATGAAACTCTATTTAGGTATGTTACATTAGGGTGATTAGCAAATGCATTGATAAGTAGATTCTCATTTAAAAGGTATGAGTATGGATCTATCGACAACCTTACTACAAGTAAAAGCATTAACCATTGATGACCGTATTTGGCTAGTTCAAGCTATCTGGGACAGCATCAGTGCGGAGCCAAGACAGTTTGACCTAACAGAGGCCCAGAGGCAAGAGCTATTAGGCCGTCTTGCTGCTCACAAAGTAGATCCTCAAGCAGTAGTCTCTTGGGATTATGTTAAGTCTCAGGCACTTTCTAGGGCAGGGATACATGAATGAGTTTGCCGATTGTATTTCGAGTTGAGGCCCAAGCTGAATTTGACGAGGCATTTGATTGGTATGAGCAACAGCGAGCAGGGCTTGGAGTTGAATTTCTCATAAGTGTTGCTGAGATATTAGAGAATATTGAGTCATTCCCAAAGGCGTATGAGATTATTTTCGAGGATATTCGCCGTGCAGTTGTCCATAAGTTTCCATACTTAGTTTTGTATATAATTGAACCGAGTCAGGTTGTAGTGATGGCAGTATTTCACAGTAAGCGTGACCCTCAAGTATGGCAAGATCGTGTCTAACACCAAGATCGTGTAATTTGCTAGCGAATCGCCAAACTTTATCGGTTATAGAGGGGATAGGCGGATTATTTTCCAGCACAGATTCACGAATATTATGCTACATTTTGCTAAATAAAACTTTGTTCTGGTACATTACGCTGCAAAAATCTTGTTATTACAGTTATTGGTTGTTTTATATGGCAAGTTGTGTGATATTGATCTTGTATGAGTGTTTATCCTTCAATCTGCAAGACAATATTATGGTTATGTGGAAAAAATGGCAATAAAAAACAGGGGATAAAATAAATGTCACAAATGGAAAGCGGTAAAGCTTTTGAATATTCAATACTAAAAGAGTTTAAAGAAAAACTGGATGGTTTGACAAATGTTGAGATCATTAAAAATAATGCATTAACTACAGCACAACAATGTTTTAATACATTTTCAAAAGAAGAACAAGGTCTATATCTCTTAACAGCTAGTTTTGCCGTTAATTTTCTGATGGATATCGAACCCCGTCTTTCAAATGACGTTGGAAAAGATGATATCCTACAGCTTGAAATTCTAACTGATTACCAAGGACAACTTGGAGATGTTAGAGATATTCTTGTAATCCGATTACTACAGAAATGGGCTCTTCTGGGTTTAAGGGG
>DCSN01000059.1 GCA_002325645.1 Pseudanabaena sp. UBA1465 | reverse complement strand
CTAAATAACCTGCTGAATGTAGGATCAATGGTTAGGTCATGCACAGCCAGAGATCATCTGTGAGAATGTCTGTAATGAATGGCAAGCAATTTTTGACGATAGCGTTGATCATGGATTGCATTGGCAATATTGGTGGCTTGACGATATTGAGCAACTTGTGGCTAACACCCCATCTTCATTTTTACCACCTAAACATATTCCCAGTATAGATCCCAATCAATTTTCTCTAGCCTCGATACCATAAGTTTGCCGCAGCGGCAAACTTATGGTCATAATCACAAAAAAAGCGATCGTTTTCAAGATCGAAAGTCCAACTTGTCACAGAAACATCTTAGAACAAATAATCGTGAATTATTTGTCATTAAATTTATGTGAATGAGTATTTATGCTTAGTGCTGATGGCGTGTTTTTAAGGTTTCAGGGCTTTGCTTGGCGCGTTGAGTTATATTGATTGGGTATCTCTGCCCGTTAGTTAGCTGTCGTTATGCAAAAATGGTTTAATACTGCTGGTCCTTGTAAGGCTGACATTCACTACATGTTGTCAGCTACAGAGCGCTTGCCTGAAATCAAACAACTAATTGCTCAGGAAAACTATTTTGTGATCCATGCGCCAAGACAGGTGGGTAAAACTACAGCGATGCTGGCACTTGCCCAAGAATTAACTGCAAGTGGCGCATATACATCAGTAATGGTATCGGCAGAGGTGGGGGCAACTTTTCCCGATGAACCTGAAAAAGCAGAAGCAATTATTTTAGCCGCATGGCGAGATGCGGCAGATTTCTGGCTGCCCGATGAACTGCACCCACCCATCTATGATCGACATCAGCTACCACAGCGTATTGGTAATTTTTTAAAGGTATGGTCGGAGGCATCACCGAGACCATTAGTAATATTCATTGATGAAATAGATTCTCTACAAAATCAAACTTTGATGACTGTGTTACGACAGTTGAGGGATGGATTCCCACGCCGTCCCCAGGGATTTCCACAGTCAGTTGCTTTGGTGGGGATGCGTGATGTGCGGGATTATAAGTATGCTTCGAGTGGAAGCGATCACCTAAATACCTCTAGCCCTTTTAATATCAAAGTGCGCTCCTTCATGCTGAGTAATTTTAATCTTGAGGATGTGAGGAATCTTTATCAGCAACATACAGACGCTACAGGACAAATATTTACGCCAGAAGCTGTTGATTTAGCTTTTCATTTGACGCAGGGTCAGCCTTGGTTGGTTAATGCGATCGCTAAGGAAATTGTTGAATATATTACGAAAGATCCCGCGATTCCGATTACGGCGGAGTTGGTGAATCAAGCGAAGGAAATCTTGATTAAGAGACAGGATACGCATCTAGATAGTCTTGCCGAAAGATTAAGAGAAGATAGAGTTAGAGCCATAATTCAACCAATTTTATCTGGATTAGAGTTAGGAGATACTCCCGATGACGATCGGCGCTATTTGTTAGATTTGGGTTTAGTGGTGCGGAGTCAGGAAGGTGGCTTAAAGATTGCGAATCCCATTTATCAAGAAGTGATTCCTAGGGTTTTATCTCAAGGTGTGCAGGATAGTCTGCCGATGATTCAACCTAGCTGGCTGAATGCTGATGGAAGTCTTAATGCTCAAGTCCTTCTTGATGCTTTTCTCCGATTCTGGCGGCAACATGGTGAGCCATTGTTCAAGAGTGCCAACTATCCAGAAATTGCACCACATCTAGTGATGATGGCATTTTTGCATCGAGTGGTTAATGGTAATGGCACGTTGGAACGGGAATATGCGATCGGTTCAGGGCGAATGGATATTTGTTTGCGCTATGGTAAACAAACTTTAGCAATGGAGTTAAAAGTGTGGGGTGATAAAAAGCCCGATCCACTCAAGGATGGATTGCCACAGTTGGATAAATATTTATCGGGTTTGAGTTTGGATGCAGGTTGGTTGGTGATATTTGATCGCCGTAAGGGTTTGCCGCCGCTAAGCGATCGCACGACTACTGAGAATGTTGTTAGTCCCGCAGGACGCGAAATCATCGTCATTCGGGGATAGATAATGCAGTTGATACTTCTAACTTTTTTTAGAGCCAACTTTCACTAATTGTTACATTCAAAACATTATGACCGCAGAGCTTTGGCATCACGACTTGCCAAGCGGGGGGGCTTTGACAGGCGCGATTAATTACTATCGCAATCTACCTATATATCTATCTATCTCAGAAGCAAGTGTGGGTTATTCTCACAATTCCGACCTTGATGATTTGGGGTGAGGAGGATCGGGCTTTGTGTAAGGAATTAACCTATGGGACGGAGGAATATGTGCAGGATTTGCGGATTCGCTATATTCCTAATTGTAGTCATTGGGTGCAACAGGAGCAACCGCAGTTGGTTAATCAAATGATGCGTGAGTTTTTGGATGAGGAGTGAAGGCAATGCTATTTTGTAGCGCAAAGTATTACAAAATGAACAACAAAAATCAGACTAATTGATGGCGATGATTATACAATTGATGATTATTGCTATAGCCCGATCGCCCTATGCCACGACGTAAACAAACCGTAGAAACTCTTCTCAGTCTTGAACAAGCTCTTGAAGCGAAAACTGTTGACGAGTTAAAAAAGCTTTATGCGCTGCTGCTAATTGATCAAAAATTGAGTCGCAAAGCCGATCTGGTGACTGCGATTTTGCAAGAAATTGAGGGGGTGAAGATCAAGAAAATTTGGCAGAGATTAGATGATTTGCAGAAAGCCGCGATCGCAGAAGTCGTACATTCATCGGGAAATGATTACCGTGCGGACTCATTTGCGGCTAAATATGGACAAATGCCAAACTTTGGCACAGGCGATCGCTACAGTTCAAGATATCAGCCATCACTATTGAGATTATTTTTCTATCAAGGTGTAATGCCATCTGAACTCAAGCAAACCTTAATTGCTTTTGTCCCCAAGCCTCAAGCAACCCGTTTAAACGAAGTCGGTGACACAATTCCTGACACATTTGTTGTGCGTCAACAAAGATATTGGAATGAGAAAGAGTATGAGATTCCTTTGACAGTCTGTGAAATGGAACAGGTTAGTCAAAAAGATTTGCTGTCGGTTTTGCGTTTGATTCAATCTGGCAAAGTATCTGTCAGTGATAAAACATCTTTGCCCAGTGGCGCAACTGTGAAAGCGATCGCGACAATTTTACTGGGTGGTGATTTTTATGATGATCAACAACGCAAAGTGGAGGCACAATATACCTACACATCACCTGAAGATGATATTGGCGGCATCAAAGCTTTTGCATGGACAGCCCTGTTGCAGGTGGGGAATATGGCGGAACTTTCTGGCAAAAAGCTAGTGTTGACGAAGGCTGGGCTAAAAGCTCTGCAAGACCCACCAGCTAAGACTTTACAGACATTATGGAAGCGCTGGTTAAAGAATACGACTTTTGATGAATTTCGGCGGATTGATGAGATCAAGGGGCAAACTGGCAAAGGCGCAAGGGGAATGACGGCAGTGGCGGGACGACGCGAAGTGATTGCTAACGCTTTGAGTGAATGTCCTATTGGTAAATGGATTCAGTTCCCTGAATTCAGCAAGTACATGGTAGCGACTGGAAATCTGTTTGAAGTCACCCGTGATCCTGATGCTCTTTACATTTGTGAATCGGGATATGGGAATCTCGGATATTCGGGTAGTCATGATTGGAATATTCTGCAAGAACGATATATGCGCTGTCTCTTGTTTGAATATGCCGCGACCCTTGGTTTGATCGATGTTGGCTATGTTGACCCAGGAGTTGCTTGGCGTGATTTTGGCGATCTTTGGGGAACTGATGATTTAAATTTTCTCAGTCGTTACGATGGCTTGATTTATTTTCGATTAAACGCATTGGGGGCTTATTGTTTGGGCTTGACCGCAAAATATCAACCACCAGCGATCGCTAATAGTCAGACTTTGCGGGTATTGCCAAATCTAGAAATTGTGGCTTCAGGAACTGGGCTGAATATTTCTGATGCTTTAGTTCTCGATCTCTATGCTCAAAAGATTTCTGATCAGATCTGGCGGTTAGATTTGGAGAGGCTTTTGACGGCGATCGAGGATGGGCATCAGGTTGCGGAGTTAATGCAAGTTCTGGAGCAGAACAATGGTGAACCTTTACCTGCATCTGTGCAGGAATTTCTCAAAACTGCCGTAGATAAGGCTCAAGCTTTTAGAGATTTAGGCGAAGCAAAGTTAATTGAATGCGCCAGTTCGCATTTAGCAGCATTGATTGCTAATGATCCGCTCACCAAGAAGTACTGTCAGCTAGTGGGTAGTCGTGCTTTGGTGGTTTTATCTGTTCATGATGGGAAGTTTCGCAAAGCTCTGCGTCAAATCGGCTATGCTCTACCTCCAGTCAGATAGATAATCAACGGCGTTATAGATTTGAAATATGACAAAATATGACGAAATCACGAAATAAGGGTTTTATCACTGTAAATTATCCGAATCATAATTTTCTCGTGCAACTCCCAAATTTTAGACTAGTATTCTACAACAAAAGCTCTGAAACACTAACGTGTTGATAGTATCCAAGCAGGGCAACCGCACACGTTTCTTAACAAAATAGGATACATTTCGCAACAATCGATGAAAGCTAAGCAATGACTATATTTAAAGCTTCAAGGATAGTCTTAAGATAGTTATTAGACCTATCGGGAAACAAAAGCGAGGTATAGAGGTAACTTCACATTTATTTCTGCACTTCAATCCATAGATAAAGACAAAAACTAAAAGTTCAATAAATTGAACCATAACCGAGGTTTGATGTCGGATATCATGATCCCAAAATAGCGATCAAAAAGATGATAAATATTGAAAAGATTCTAAAACAAGATAGACAGCAGTGCAGACAAATTGTTTTTTATCTTGTTGTACTGCAAATGCTATCCCACCTTTGACTTAATGAGTGTATTATTTGGCTTTGACCGTTCCTGCGCCCACGATTGGGTGCATCGACTACTGCCAATACTGGAAACAGCACTGGGGAAGAAACAAGCATTACCCGAAAGAAAAATCGATAGCATCGAAGAATTTAAGGCAAAGTTTGCCGAAGTCGAAGAAGTAATCATTGACGGTACAGAACGCCCAGTGCAACGCCCAAAAGATGCAGAACGCCAAAAAGAGCATTACTCAGGAAAAAACGGCATACAAGGAAACACACCACAGGTAGTACCCGTAAAAAGCGGATCATTTTACTGAGCAAAGCTAAAGCAGGAAAAGTCCACGATAAGAAGCAACTGGACGAAGAGGACTGGATAAGCAACATTCCTGATGCCGTAGTGATTGAGGGAGATTTGGGATATCAGGGCTTAGAGAATGAGTTTGTAAATGTACGATTACCCCACAAAAAGCCAAAAGGTCAAGAGTTGTCTGAAGCGCAGAAACAGGAAAATCGAGAATTTAGCAGTCAACGAGTGAAATGTGAACATGCCCACGCAGGGATGAAACGATATAATTCCGTAACAG
>DCSN01000136.1 GCA_002325645.1 Pseudanabaena sp. UBA1465 | reverse complement strand
AAATAATTTAAGAGAGTGCGCCCCTTTTGGGCGCACTCTCTTAAATTATTTAGGACTTACGCAAAAATAACTTAAAACCTGCATTGCATCGTCCTGCATTGCATCGTCCTGCAATGCAGGTTTTAAATTCTGGTAACATTGCTTGTATGAAAATTTTAGGAATTGATCCAGGTTTAGCAATTGTTGGTTTTGGTTTAATTGAGGTGGAAAAGCCAAATGTGCCAAAACTATTAGAATTTGGCACGATTGTTACCCCAAAACAAACACCGATCGGCGATCGCCTCAAGACCATTTATGAGGATATGCACACATTAATCGAACAGTTTCAACCGCAAATAGTGGGAATGGAAAAGTTGTTTTTTTATCGCATGGGTAACTTGGTAAATGTGGCTCAGGCTAGAGGCGTAATTGTGTTAGTTCTTAATCAACATAATATTGAACCGATTGAATTTTCGCCGCCCCAAATTAAGCAGGCTTTAACGGGGCATGGCAATGCTGACAAAAGTGATGTGCAGGAGGCCGTAAAGCGTGAATTGAGTCTTGATGCGATTCCTCGTCCTGATGATGCGGCGGATGCGATCGCGGCGGCGCTCACCTGTTGGCTGATCGCATAAAAACAAATTAAACCCCATGAATAAAAAACGTGGCGAAGCCACGTTTTTTATTCATGGGGTTAAGCATTATGGCGATTGCTTCTACTTTGCTACTTATTATGATATCTAGGGTAAGTAGCGCCACGCGATCCCCAATTTTGCATAACTATACAATTCTTAACCTATGTCATCCGTTAATCTCAACAAGATACTTCTGAAAGGGGAAGTATTATCCTTATTGAGAGGATTAATTGCAACACTTAAATCTCCTATCGTGATTCAAGATCAGAAAGGGAAAGTCTTAGTGGCTGATCTTGGGATGGACACAGGATCTGAGCAAGTAGATTTACTTACTAGTGATTCTAATGATATTAGACCTCTAGAATATGCAAAGAAAGTTGCGATTGTGTTAGATGAAGAAGTACTAGGTTGGGTAATAGGGAATGAACAGGTTGAGCAGGTTGCTAATTTTTTAAACTATTTAGTGGCGCGAGAATTTGAGCGTAAGACTCTGGCGATCGATGCATTGGATAAATATCGAGAGATTAGTCTGCTCTATAAGATCACTAGTAAAATGTCTACTTGTCTAGATGTAAAGGCGATCGGTAATCTCGTAATTGAGGAATCTAGTCGGCTGATTAAATCTACTAGTGCCTCGGTAATGTTGCACAATCATCAACATGATTGTCTCGAAATAGTCTCTGCTCAAGGAACAGCCGCGAAGATCAAAGATGTCAAAATTCCCGTAAAAGAAGGAATCGCAGGTTATGTATTTACCACTGGGAAGCCAGAGTTAGTTAATGATGCGACGCAAGATCCTCGCTATATCATCAATGAGAACGAATCCTATGCGATCATTTCTGCACCAATTTTCACTAAGGATCGCATTATCGGAGTTGCTAATATTAGTAACTCCGCACCCGTTAACTATACCTCTCAGGATCTAAAGCTTTTCACCGCATTAGTAAATCAAGCATCGGGCGCGATCGAGAATGCCCTGCTCCATGAGAATAAACTAAAGGAAGAGAGAATCAAAAATAATTTAGAACGCTATTTGTCGCCACAGGTGGCTAAGGCTGTTATTGATGATGCTGAAGAGGTATCACTAACTACGAGTAAGCGGAGAATTGCGATGTTGTTTTCTGATATTCGCAATTTTACGACTAAGTGCGAAGAACTAGAAGCGGAAAGTCTGGTGGCTTATCTTAATGAGTATTTTACCCAAATGGTGGATGTCATTTTTAATCATCAGGGAACGGTGAATAAGTTTGTAGGCGATATGATTGTGGCGATGTTTGGCGCACCTTCAGCGATCGCGGATCGGGAGTATTGGGCGATCGCCTCGGCAATCAATATGCAAAAGCGGATCAAAAAATTACCGATCGCTTGGATTCGCGACAATTTTATTACAGGAATTGGCATTAGTTCGGGAGATGTGATTGTGGGTAATATTGGCTCGCCGCAACATATGGACTACACCGCGATCGGTGATGAGATGAATATTGCGGCGCGGTTGCAAGGGCTGGCGCAGGGGGGACAAATTTTAGTAACGCGCACTGTATATGAAGCGACACAGGAGCATTTTCAATTTAAAGAATTTGGAACTTTACCTGTAAAAGGGAAAAAGAACTTGGTGGAAATCTTTGAAGTTATCTATGAATAAACTACAGTATTCTAACGTAGGGGCAATTCATGAATTGCCCCTACGTTTGGTTGTTTTGCGTAAGCCCTAAATATTTCTGGGTTTTAAGTAAGTGTAAAGCGCTGTAAGTGATACATTAGTTTGCAGAAGCCTCACAGTTTTTACAATGTCCAAAAAGCTATTAATCGTCGATGATGAACCTCATATCCGTTTGCTGTTAGAACAAACCCTAGAGGAGTTAGAAGATTATGATGTAGAGATATTAACCGCAACTAATGGCTTAGAAGCCCTAGAGACGATTCAGCGAGAAAAGCCGAATTTAGTTTTCTTAGATGTGATGATGCCCAAGATGAATGGCTATGAGGTTTGTCAAACCGTCAAAGGCGATGCCAGCTTAAAAGATGTCTACATCATTATGTTGACTGCTAAGGGGCAAGAGTTCGATCGCGATCGCGGTAAGGATGTTGGTGCAGATGTCTATATGACGAAGCCCTTTGATCCTGATGAAATTTTAGAAAAATCCTGTGAAATATTAGGAATAGAAGTATAAATGAGCGTAAATCTGACCTGTAAATTAAGCGATCGCTATCTCGATAGTAATCAAGTCAGCAGTCAGCGCCAATTAGCGATCGCTGTATCGGCTAGTGCTGCCGCCGATGGCAATAATGCACCCCTGAATTTGTGCCTTGTTTTAGATCATAGTGGCTCCATGGGAGGGCGGCCACTGGACACCGTAAAACGGGCGGCGCGTGATCTCGTTGATCAAATGTATCCACAGGATCGGATTAGTGTTGTTGGGTTTGACCACAAAGCCAGTGTCGTCGTTGAGAATCAGCCAGTCGATCGCATTGCATCGATCAAAGAAAAAATCCAATCCCTCAAAGCGTCGGGTGGCACTTGCATCGATGATGGTATTAAGCTGGGCTTACAGGAAACCAGTAAAGGCAAAGATGGCACGATCAGTCAAATTTTTGTATTAACCGATGGTGAAAACGAGCATGGTGATAATGAACGATGCTTCCAGTTTTCTCGCTTAGCCACCGAATACAACATGACCTTGCATAGTCTTGGTTTTGGCGATAGCTGGAATCAGGATGTATTAGAACGCATTGCCGATGCTGGCGGTGGGGCAATGGCATATATTCCATCGCCTGAGGCGGCGGGAGCAGAATTTCAAAAGTTATTACGACGAGTCCAAGCGATCGGGCTGACCAATGCCCATTTGATTTTGCAGCTTGCGCCCCATGTGCGACTGGCGGAATTAAAACCGATCGCCCAAGTTGCTCCTGATACTATTGAATTACCCTACCAAACGGAAGGAAATGCCATTATTGTCCGCCTCGGCGATCTGATGACCGATGTAGAAAGAGTGGTGCTAGTTAACCTCTATATCAGTCCTGCTAGTTTTATCGCCAGTGATCCTAATACCTCAGAAATCCCGATTCTGTCAGCCCAAGTCCGCTATGACATTCCCTCGCAGGCGCAAATCAATGCCCTGTCAGCATCCGTGGAGATATCGGCTGATTTAGTCTCAGACTTTGCGCCGCAGGTCGATCCACAGGTACAGAACCATTTATTAGCACTGGCGAAATATCGGCAAACCCAACTGGCGGAACAAAAATTGCAACAGGGCGATCGCAACGGTGCAGCAACAATGTTGCAGTCCGCCGCCAATACAGCTTTGCAAATGGGCGATCGTAATGCATCCACGATCTTGCAGAATAATGCTACCCGTTTACAGGAAGGGACATTTCTCAGTGAAGCAGATCGCAAGAAAACCCGCATCGCTTCTAAAACCGTCTTGCAAACCCCACCCAATCCCTAACCAAACACCTAACCAAACACCTAACCAAACATTAGCGTTGAGTAATTTGACGCAATGTAACCACTATCCTAACCGTCCAAATCACTATTAATCCTAATTAATCACTCGTATGATTACCTGTCCTAGTTGCGCTCATTCTAATCCTGACGGAGCCGTAAACTGTGAAGCCTGCTTTACACCATTGCCGATCATCAAAAATGTGCAATGTCCTAATTGTCATTCAATGGTGTTATCAGATGCTAAGTTTTGTGGTCATTGTGGGTTTAATTTGAGTGCGCCGACAGTCTCTAACCCCGACTCTAACCCTGACTCTAACCCTGATCAAGAGCTTAATCTAGAAAGTGGTGTAATGAGTCCCTCTCTAGATCCATCAACTGAATCTTCTCCTATTTCCCCTATATTACCCATCCCCATCGCTATGTCTAATTCTTTACCTGATGAGAGTCCCGAAGGAAATGCTATGGCAAACTTGGCTGCTAATGTAAGCGGAGGTGGACAAACTCTTCCGAATATCAATGAAGAAGTATTTGTTGCGGAACCAAGTCCCCCACCTGCCGTCTCCCCGAATGTTCCGCCTAATGTCAAAACGCAGCTCCAACAATTTATAGCTTCGCTAATCCATGTCCAGACCAATCTCACCATTGAAATTCCACCGCATTTGCCCGTTGTGCATATCGGTAAGACAAATACGGTAATCCCCCCCGATATTGATGTATCTGGTTTCCCTGATTCCGATATTGTTTCGCGCATCCATGCCGATATTCGCATTGAGGGCGGCGATTTTTATTTTGAAGATACGGGTAGCTCTAATGGTACTTATATCAATAATTTACCTTTGCCTGTGGGCAATCGTCATAAGCTCAGAGCAGGCGATCGCATTTCCCTAGGTAAAGGAGATAAGGTAAGTTTTATATTTCAATTGAATGGATAAAAAAAGAGGGGCGCTTTGCGTCCCTCTTTTTTTATATATCAATATGAGATTAAGTGGTTTGTGAGAGTGTGCCACTTCGTGGCACACTCTCACAAACCACTTAGGATTGCTATATTAATTTTGAATTTTATTTTAAATTTTTGAAGTTTTAAAATGATATGAATGAAACTCAGGTTAATCGATCGCTATTAATTAGTGATTATGCTTATCAAATGATTCAGCAAAGTTTTCAAAGGTTTGTTGATCAAGAAAAATCTGTGTGGCAAGACAAAGATCCTGAGCCTTTACATCAAATGCGTGTTGGCATGAGACGCTTCAGAACTGGGCTGCAAGTGTTTCATCAGGCGATCGCCTTACCAAAAGCAGTAAATGATTCATCTATCGGCAAAATCGCGAGAAGTTTAGGAGAAACAAGGGATCTGGATGTTTTACAACAAGAGTTAATCAAACGCTATCAGCCTTTATTGCAGAAGACAGAACAACCTCAGTTTGAGCAAGTCATCAAGCATTTGCAACAGCAACGTAGTCAGAGCTTTCTGAAACTACAAAAAACCTTAAAAAGCGATCGCTACCAAAACCTTAAGCAAGCAATCCAAGATTGGTTAGCCCAGCCGACCTATACAACGATGGGAAATTTATCAGTTTTAGATATTTTGCCAGATATGCTGCTGCCTTTGATTTGCCAGCTTTTTCTCCATTCGGGCTGGCTTGTTGGTACAACGATTCAATCAGGTACAGTTTCTTTGATTCCTATTGAGCATTCTGAAGACTTAAATCAACAGTTCAGGCGATTTAGTGCCGACTTGCATGATTTACGCAAGCAAATCAAAGGCGTTCGTTATCAATCAGAGTTTTTTGCTGCTTTTTATGGCACTTCTTATCTGGAACGAGTTGAAGAATTTAAGCACATCCAAGAGATTTTGGGAAAACTTCAAGATCATGTAGTTCTGTGTCATTTTCTCGAAACCACATTGAAATCAGATTTCGCCAAAGTTTTCCCCAGCATAGAGAAAGCGATACAGGAAGATACTCATGCCTTTTGGCAAAGTTGGCAGCCTCTTCAAGAACGTTATCTATCTTTTGAATTTCGCCAATCCTTGCGATCGCTAATTACTACACCCTTACAGCGCTTTGCGCTTACTTGAAACCCAGAAATA
>DCSN01000028.1:4818-6300 GCA_002325645.1 Pseudanabaena sp. UBA1465 | reverse complement strand
AACACGATCGCCCAACCACTCACTCAAAAACGCGATCGCCTAATTATCCACAAAAAAGTACAATGGGGTCGCCATACTCATAAGCCTGTCATCAAGCAAGCGGCAAACGCATAACTAATGAGGTTAAAATAAAATCATGCTATCAATAGTTTATGAAAGAAATTCGGTTTAGCGAACACGCTCGATTAAAAATAGATGTTTTAGCAAGTCGTGGCGTAAGCATAGATCTAAACTTTGTTTTCGATACAGTGCGATCGCCAGATAAGTTAGAAATTGGAGAAGAAGATAAACTAATAGCTCAAAGGCGATTAGACGACAATTTAGTACTTAGAGTTGTTTATCGGGACTTTGGCTCGTTCATTTTAATCATCACCCTTTATCCTGGTAGGAGATCTAGATATGAAAAAGATTAGCTATAGCAAAGATGTTGATGCGCTCTTAATTGAAATCTCTAATGATGCGATCGCCTACGCAGAAGAGGATGGTCAAGTAATTCTGCATTATTCACCAGATGACAAACTAGTTTTAGTTGAGATTCTAGATTTTCGCCGATTTATTTCTAAGGAGTCCGTTGCTGAGATGTTAGCATCTTGATATTTGTTTTGGAAGTGAATTAAGGCGATCGCCTAATCATCCCCTTCACAAAAACACGATCGCCCAACCACTCATCCTAAAACGCGATCGCCCAACCACTCACAACAAAACGCGATCGTCCAACCACTCACAACAAAACGCGATCGCCCAATCACCCATCTCACCATAAACACGATCGCCCAACCATCTACAAAAAATCTACTTTCTCCATTCAATATGTCCATTAATATTAAAATCTTCGAAAGTGTTGAGAATTGCTATGCAAAACTCTTGTAATTCCTGATTGTTTTCTTTTTTAGCAAGTTCATAGAGACGAATAAACATATCTTTGCCCGTCTCAGTTTGTTTAAGTTTTTTCTTCCGAAGATTATGTTGAGTACATAGTGTCTGACCATTTTCAATCGTAGCTAAACCTCCCACATTTAGCTGCCTCAGCACACAAATCCTCGATAGTTAATGTTGGTTTCGTGCTTAACGTCAATTCATTCTACTCCTAACTATATACTGTAAATTTCGTCTATGTTAAAAAAATAGTTTTCTTAATCCGTGAAATAAGTTGCAATTGTGAGTATAACATTCCTAAACTCGTGAAAAAAATAATACGCTGATCGCTTATTTCTTTCCGCTACCGATTTTATCTAGAGCGGCGATCGCCTTTTTGACGATCGCCTCTGGAAGTGGAACGTAACCTAACTCCAAGCCCATCGCTTGCCCCTGCGTCAAACCCCATTGCAGCACATCTTTTAGCGCCTGAGCCTGTTTAGGATCGTCGTATTGCTGATAGGCTAATACCCAACTGTAAGTAACGATGGGATAGGCATCCGTAGCATCAGGATCGGGATTGGAACCGCGCAAATCTTCGGATAGTTTAATCGTGGCGATCGCCTT
>DCSN01000028.1:0-4730 GCA_002325645.1 Pseudanabaena sp. UBA1465 | reverse complement strand
TTGAGCGCTAATACCCGCATTGTCCTTGATGCCAGTGCCAGTCTTCCATGACACATTCAGCCCCGTTCCCACTTCGTTCTTCCATTCGGGACTGGTGGCGCTGAGGTGGGCGGTAAATGCGGCGGTTGTGCCACTGCCATCGGAGCGATGGATTACGGTAATTGGCAGATCAGGAAGAGTTACATTGGGATTAAGAGAGGCGATCGCGGGATCGTTCCATTTTTTAATCTTCCCTAGAAAGATCTCAGGTAGAACTTTTCGCGATAGCTTCAGTCCCGACTGCACCCCTGCAATGTTGTAAACCACCGCAACGCTACCTGCCGCCGTGGGAATCATCGCTGCGCCGCGAGTAACTTGCGTCAATTCCTGATCGGTCAGCGCCAGTTCACTAGCACCAAAATCCACGGTTCCCGCTAAAAATTGCTGAATCCCTGCGGCACTGCCGACGGGCTGATAGCTGATTTGGATATTAGGATTTTGTTTGTTGTAATCTTTAAACCATCGCAAATAGAGGAAGGATGGGAAGGTCGCACCCGCACCATAGAGGGAAACTTGAGCAGAATCGACAGTGGTACTAGGTTTTGCAGAAGTTGTACCTTCGGTCGCCTGTGGTGCTTTCGGATCGGGGGGATTTCCTTGACAGGCTTTGAGCGCGATCGCTAAGGGCAGTGCTGACATTAACAAAAACTTGCGGCGGGATGAAGCATATCTAAAGAACACAAATAACCTCTCAGAGGGGCGATCATAAACGAATAGTCGCAATATTACGACAAAAAGTTACTACAAAAGGTAAACGTGAGGTTAATCGCCGAAGCTGCGCCGTAAAATAAGGGATCGATTTTCGGTGGCGCGGCTTTGCTGCATCACCGAAAATTTGGTTCTTCGTTAAGTTGTAGAACCCCTAAGATAGTAATATCAACACAGATTCTCATTTAAAAGGTATGAGTATGGATCTATCGACAACCTTACTACAAGTAAAAGCATTAACCGTTGATGACCGTATTTGGCTAGTTCAAGCTATCTGGGACAGCATCAGTGCGGAGCCAAGACAGTTTGACCTAACAGAGGCCCAGAGGCAAGAGCTATTATGCCGTCTTGCTGCTCACAAAGTAGATCCTCAAGCTGTAGTCCCTTGGAATCATATTAAGTCTCAGGCACTTTCTAGGGCAGGGATACATGAATGAGTTTGCCGATTGTATTTCGAGTTGAGGCACAAGCTGAATTTGACGAGGCATTTGATTGGTATGAGCAACAGCGAGCAGGGCTTGGAGTTGAATTTCTCATAAGTGTTGCTGAGATATTAGAGAATATTGAGTCATTCCCAAAGGCGTATGAGATTATTTTCGAGGATGTTCGCCGTGCAGTTGTCCATAAGTTTCCGTATTTAGTTTTGTATATAATTGAACCAAGTCAGGTTGTAGTAATGGCAGTATTTCACAGTAAGCGTGACCCTCAAGTATGGCAAGATCGTGTCTAACACCAAGATCGTGTAATTTGTTAGCGAATCGCCCAACTTGATCGGTTGTGGAGGGGATGTGGATTGTTTTTTAGCGCAGATTCATGAATATTATGCGGCATTTTGCTAAACAAGACTCTGTTCTGGTACATTACCCTGCAAAAATCTTGTTATTACACTTATTTGGTTGCTTTTTCTCACAAGTTGTGTGATATTGACCCTATACAAGTATTTATCCTGCAATCTGCAAGATAACTCATAGTTAGACCGATAAGGGTATGAAAAAATGAGTGAAATATATTTTTGTGGTCATTGTCCAAGAGAACAACAGATTTCCAAAGGTGAAAAGTGTATCTCCTGTGGAAAAATGACCATTACTTGGGATCAATCTCGTAATTCCCGTGAATGGGCTATGGCTCAATGGAAGGAAATGAGAAAATACTACGGTAATTCCTAATCTTAGTAGTTTTGTGACATCACCGTAATTACTTTATAAACTTTTTTGTGAATTGACTTAAAATTTAACTACAAGGAGATTGAATTTATGGGAGTTTCGCTTACTAAAGGTCAGCGTGTATCGCTCGACAAAATCGCACCTGGATTATCTGAGTTGTTTGTGGGGCTGGGATGGGATATTAAAGCGACAGACACAGGTTTGGACTTTGACCTAGACGCATCAGTGTTCCTGCTAGGTGGAAATGAGAAAGTGATTTCGGACAAACATTTTATTTTTTACAATAATCCCACCAGTCCCGATCCTCACAAATCAGTTGAACACACTGGCGACAATCTCACAGGCGCAGGTGAGGGTGATGATGAAGTCATTAAAATCAACCTCAAAAACGTCCCTGCGGATGTCCAAAAGATTCTTATTACTGTAACCATTCATGAAGCACAGCAGCGTCAACAAAACTTTGGACAGGTAAGAAATTCTTTTGTGAGGATTGTGAATGCCCAGACAAAGCAAGAAGTTGTCCGCTACGACCTAGTTGAGGACTATTCAATAGAGACAGCCTTAATTATGGCTGAACTCTATCGTAAGGATGGAGAGTGGCGGCTTAATGCGGTAGGCGCAGGTTATCAGGGTGGTTTACAAGCATTACTAGATCGCTATAGCTAGAAGGTAAAACTAATGGGCATTAACCTACAAAAAGGGCAACGTATCTCGCTGTCTAAAGAAGCACCTGGACTCAAAAAGCTTATCTGTGGATTGGGCTGGGATGTAGTTAAAAAGTCTAGTGGCGGATTGTTTCAGACTTTCAGCAATCAAGTGGACTGCGATTTGGATGCATCAGTAATCTGTTTGGACTCTAACGGTAAAGTAAACGATATAGCCAATGTTGTTTACTTTGGAAATCTAGAGCATCATTCAGGAGCGATTACTCACCTAGGGGATAACGTCACAGGTGAAGGCGATGGCGATGATGAGCAAATAGTTGTGGATTTGTCTGCAATGCCAGCACAGATTACAAAACTGATTTTCACAGTTAATATCTATGATTGCATCGCCCGTGAACAAGACTTTGAGCAGGTAAAAAATGCCTTTGTCCGTTTAGTTGATATGTCCAACAACAAAGAACTCGCTCGATACAATCTATCGGGATCTGAGTACAAAGGAATGACTGGAATGCTCATGGCTGAACTTTATAGACACAACAATGAGTGGAAATTAGCGGCGATCGGTAATGGCGTTACCGTAAATGGATTGGGAGAGATTATCAATTCTTTTAGTTAACAGGTAAACTTCCTTGAAGTAGGATTACCCCTTTGATTTTGCTATTGAATCTGAATCAATGTCTTTATTTGAGCGTCTAGATCTAACCAAGTACAACCGTAAGCTTAAACTCTCTCTGTCAGAGCGTATTGACCTAACTAGGACTCCTCGACCTCGATGTAGGGCTTGTCGGTTGCGTATTCAGCCTCATTGGGAATTTTGTCCCTCTTGTGGGCTGACTCTCATAAAGTTAGATACTGAGTTCCGTCATTGTGTTTGGATAGATATGTCAGGAATGGAGGTTCAACCAGAAAACAAAGAAGCGATAAATGCGCTTTTTATTGATGCCTTTTCTAAGCTCTACGGAGCATTTAGAGGCATCAATGTTTTTTTAACTTCAGATACTCCAGATCCTAAAGAGTGGGGTGAAGACTTTACTCATGTTTATATATTTGCTGATAACCAACCAGTTGACTATTTGGGAATAGCTAGTTTTAGACCGTATATGGTTACAAACCGTGCAATTATCCGCATTGATCAAGTATTTTGTGTTTCTACTCGTAAAAATCTAAATACGAATAACTTATCTAATTTAATTGCCAATACTATTGCTCATGAAATCGGACATACTCTTGGATTAGATCACTCTATATTGCCCACAGACGTTATGCACGATGGTTTAGATCATACTATTCATAGTTTAATGCCTCCATCATTTCATGCAGAGCAAATTAACTCAATGAATAATGCTATTCGCCGATATAAGGTATTGAAAAGTTAATCACGATAATTTCACTATGCTTACTAGGCTCAGGTGAATCGCCGCGCAAAGCTATAATGACATTACAAATTAACAACACAAAAGCTATGGCAGTTCGTCAACGGCGTTACAGCAAAGAAGAATTAGCTCGGCGTGGGCAAGAACACTATGAATCCAGCATTCGGCAACAAGTAGAATCTGGTAATACAGACAAAATCGTAGCGATACCCTGATGCTCAACCTTGGGTCATCCGTATTGGAAATCGTGCAGTTTATCACTTTGGCTCATGGAGTGCGATCGCCGATCTTGAAGGGTGTTAATGAAATGTAACGAACCTCTTTTTTTTAGTCAGACTATTTTTGGCTAATCTCAAACGCTGATTCGGTTCTGTAAAAACACACATCGAATGCAAGAAAGAAATTCATATGTCCTAATATTAGCGGTGCATATTTATCTTGTGTCCAAGCAAAAGCCAAATCTACAGCAGGAAATTGTTCAACAGTGGCATTTACAACCAAGGCACGAGCTTCAAATCTAGCTAAATTACCTCCTAATGGTAAGGATAGTCTTTGATCTTCCCAGACCGCACCTAATGCTAGCCCCATTTCATAAGGTAAGACATTATCGCGGTTTTCAAGATAGTGAGGACAGAACTAAATGAGAACGGTCATAGCATCACAATGAGAAAACCATCCCAAAAGATCCTTCTTGGTGACGGTATTAAATGCATCAGTGATAGCTTGATGCAGTTCTTGACGAGTGCGCGGTTGTCGAGAACGAACAAACTCCTTGATTGTCG
>DCSN01000215.1:1438-3927 GCA_002325645.1 Pseudanabaena sp. UBA1465 | reverse complement strand
AAGAAAAAACGGGTTAAGAAAAAAGAATGAAGAGAATTGTTTTTGTAGTCATCTAACAATCAAATGGAGTCAAAATTATGCAAACACTACCTAAAACCGAAGAAAAATTAATCGCAGTCATCAAAACCCTCCCAACTGAAAAACAGCAAGCATTATTAGAATTTGCTGTTTTTTTGCAAGCCAAAACAGAATCTAAAACTCCAAGCAAAAGTATCAAAGGCTTATGGGCAAATGCAGATATTAATCTCACTGAAGAAGATCTCTCTACAACCAGAAAAGAAATGTGGGCAAACTTTCCCAAGGATATTGAACTATGAGCATTGTTGCTGACACCCACACAATCATTTGGTATCTGCGAAGTCCAGAGAAATTATCAGTAAATGCAGTAACTTCCCTTGATAATGCCTTGAACAATGGCGAATCAATTTTTATATCTGCAATTTCTCTTGTGGAAATGAATTATTTAGTTGAGAAAAATCGGATTCCCACAAGTTCGCTAGAGCAACTTTTACAACTCATAGACGATCCACTTGTAAAATTAGTTGTTGTTCCTTTAGATACCCCAGTAGCCAAAGCTTTTACCCAAATCTCGCGTGAGATTGTTCCAGAAATGGGCGATCGCATTATTGCGGCAACTGCACTCTATCTCAGTCTACCTCTAGTCACAAAAGACCATAAAATTAGCAACTTATTAAATATTCAGACAATTTGGTAGCTTTAAAAGTAGATTTAGTTAAACAATCGTCTGAAGTGGCGATCGCTAATTTATATCATTACTTCCAATTTTAACTAAACAGAAACTGCTGTTTCCTTTACAACTGAAACATCAACACCATTTAATCTTTTACCTTCAGAAACCACATCGACAGATTGCAGATCTTTATCCACACCGATCATCAATCCCGCCATCACCAATAAACGATCCGACTGATGACGAGTATGCAAAGCTAAAAGCGATCGCGGCTCTACAGGAAAAACTTGCCACCACGCCAATAACTCCCTATGCATCATCGCCAGATCAAGCAAAAACTGCTGGGGAACATTTGGCACACACCAATCAATCGCTAAAGCCGCCTCACGCAGAGAAAGTTTAGTGAGTTCATCATAAGCAGGAGAATCAGCATAGCGCGAGATATTAGCAAGTGTTGAAGCGATATTGCCAATCTGCTGTTGCCAACTTAAAAGTTTAAATCTTTCATATAGACTTTGACGTTCCATTACATCACCTCCAAAAGATAACGAACTATTTTTTCAATTCTCGCTTTGAGTTGTAAATCCCTGACTTCCATCGTCATATTTTGTTGACGAGGACGAATGTTAATAATTGACTCAAACCCAACCTCTTTCGTTAGAGGATACCAATCCGCACCCCAGATATTCTCTTGTTGACTACCATCGTCTAGCAATAACTGCTCACAATCAAAATGAAGTTCACCACCACCAGCCAGAATTTCTTTAGTCACATCGACTGCAAGTTTAATTCTCAAACCAAAGAATGGTTCTGCCATTTCTCTAATTTTTTCTGAAGTAGTAGGATCTCGAATGATAATCATAAAAATATCTTTATCTGTGGCTAATTGATTGAATATTGCTTAGCCCTTAGAATTATAGCAAAAGCTTTAAAAGCAGATGTAGTTAAACAATCGTCTGAAGTGGCGATCGCAAATCTATACCGCTATTTTCAATAAGTCTATTATCTACTCACAACCTGAGTACGCGCCTGAGAACGAGATTTAGGCTTATCTTTTACCACAATTTCCACATCACGACCTAGAGAATTTAAAAACCTAAACAACCTCACAGTCGAGAAGCCCGATAACTTGCCATTGATCAAAGCCGACATCTTAGGTTGATCGATTCCCAGTAGTTTAGCCGCTTCGACTTGAGTGATTCCTAACTTCGTAATGATACTGCTGATTTTATAAGCAAGTTCTGCTTTAACCAACAACTCATCAGAATTCTCTAATCCCAAATCTGCAAAAACATTACCACTACTGCTTTGCACCTTAATTTCTTCAATCATTTAATACCTCCATTTATTTCTTGTTGTAATGCTCAGAGTAATGTTCCTTAGCTCGTTTTAGCCTCGCTTCAATCAAATCCATATCTTGCTTTGGAGTAGTAATACCCTGCTTCGATTTCTTTTGAAAGGAATGCAAAACATAAACCACATCAGCAAATTTGATCGTATAAACCGCCCGATAAGTATCTCCATCAAAGTCATCTACCACTTCCACAACGCCAGCACCTTTAAAACCCTTGAGTGGCTTAGCAGAAGGATACTTGTCTCCACATTGAGCGATATACAAAGCATAACCCACAACTTCCTGAACCTCATCTGGGAACTCTTTTAAATCATTTAGCGAACTCCCAATCCACTCAACAGGCTTCAAAAATAAATTCCTCACATTGTAAATATGCTAATATTAGCATATCACACAAAATTAATACTCTGGACTAAAGCTGTAAAAGTAGAGGTGATTAAACGA
>DCSN01000215.1:0-1336 GCA_002325645.1 Pseudanabaena sp. UBA1465 | reverse complement strand
AAAAGCGATCGCATCTTGAATTACCATCATCTATTACGCGACATTTCTTAACTTACTCTCTAATTCTTGTCTTAAAGCCAGATAATGACGGTAATTACTCGCCCAATCAAAAGTATCTTCATCATCAGTCGTCTTGCCTTGTTGATACTGCCCAAAAAAGTCGGCTGAATCAGTTTGATATTTAATCTCATAGCTGGATAACTGCTTAGCCAAAGCTACTAAAGCATCTAGAGGAGATGTATATTCAATAATCTGTTTACGCATGACATTTATTCCTCAATTGTCTGTGCATAACTAGCTTCAACAATCATGATCACTTCCTGAAATCTTGTCAGAATTATAGTAGATTCTCTAAAATTATGGCATAAAGTTTTCAAAGCAGATGTAGTTAAACGATCATCTGATATAGCGATCGCTAATCTATATCATTACGTTCAATTTTAACTAAACATAAACAGTAGTTTCCCTTACAACTGAAACATTAACACCATTTAATCTGCTACCTTCAGAAACCACATCGACAGATTGCAGATCTTTATCCACACCAATCATCAATCCCGCCATCACTAATAAACGATCCGACTGATGACGAGTATGCAAAGATAAAAGCGATCGCGGCTCCACAGGAAAAACTTGCCACCACGCCAATAGCTCTCTATGCATCATCGCTAGATCAAGCAAAAAAGGATTTTTTGATTACCAGTGATGCTGAAACTGTACCAATCCCTCAGCTTGCTAGGAAAGCTGAGGTAGATAAAAAGCTGCCAAATAAAGCTGTTTCTCGCAAGAAAAAAGGCAGTAATCGGAGACGCAAAGCGGTTAAACGACTTGGCTTACATCATCAAAAAATAGCAAGGCAACGCAAAGATTTTCATTATAAAACTTCTAAGCAATTACTCGATAAGTATGATGTGATTGGCTTTGAAGATTTGAATGTTAAAGGTTTGGCTAGAACTAGGATGGCAAAATCAATCCTAGATGCTGGTTGGAGTGAATTTCTATCTATTCTGGTTTGCAAGGCTGAAAGTGCTGGCAAGTTGGCTATAGCTGTGAATCCAAATGGCACTACCCAAAATTGTTCTAATTGCGGTACTCGCGTCCCTAAAGAAATTCAGGATAGATAGCATAGTTGCCCTGTCTGTGGACTGGAGCTAGATAGGGATGTGAATGCTGCAATTAATATCAAAAATATTGCGGTGGGACGCACCGTGATTAAAGCTCAGCGTGTTTCCGATGCAATTGCAGGATTAGCTGAGAAGCCCACTCTATACTCGTCCGCGAGTTAGGGCTGGGAGTCGTCACGGTGTTTTTGCGTAAGTCTTAATCTGAATCATGA
>DCSN01000103.1:31614-37817 GCA_002325645.1 Pseudanabaena sp. UBA1465 | reverse complement strand
ATTATCTTAAAAAAAGAGGTAACTGCTACACCAGAGCCAATCGAGATAAAAATTGATGCTGGCTCCAAGACAACGGGATTAGCTTTAGTTCAAGACGAAAAAGTTATCTTTGGTGCAGAACTTAGTCATCGTGGGCAAGCTATCAAAAATAGTCTTGAATCGCGCCGATCTCTGAGGCGTAATAGGCGTAACCGTAAAACCCGTTACCGTCAAGCCAGATTTGCTGTCCGTTCTACGGGTAGTTTCAATGTCTCAGCATCAACATTGATTCAAGGTATCAGTCATAAGTATTGCAAAACTATTCATCATAAGGATGGCTATAGCTATGGTTTCTAATATCTACTGGCGGTTTGAAACCAACCTTCGCTTACCTCTCATCGCTAAAGCGCGGAGTTTCTTGCGTATCGAGAGGTCTTTTATGAAGGTAGCGCAAAGTACTGCCTTGGTTTGCTTGCATTTTATAGGGACAAAAAAGAGATTTATTAAGCCGCAGAGCCTCTGTGTCAAAGGTTTTAGAGTTTTTATTTTGCCACAGGTAAAATAAAAACTACTACATTTAAGAAATGAAGCGATAAAATGGAAAAGCTGAATTGGATTTTTTCATGACACGAATTTGTATTCTTGGTGGTGGCTTTGGTGGTTTGTATACTGCCCTAAACCTCTCACGACTACCATGGGCAGTCATGCCTGAAATTATCCTGATTGATAAAAGCGATCGCTTCTTATTTACACCCTTTCTCTATGAGCTAGTAACCAAGGAAATGCAGGAATGGGAAATTGCCCCACCATTTACCGAATTATTAGCTAATACAGGTATTCAGTTTATCCAAGGTACGGTGACTAATGTTGATTTTGAGGCAAAGCAAGTAGAAGTTAATGTCGGTCAGAAGAGTGTTCTCGAATATGATCGTCTAGTTTTAGCGATCGGCGGCGAAACTCCGATGAACTATGTCGCAGGCGCTGCGGAATATGCGATTCCATTTCGGAATCTGAATGACTTTTATCGCCTCAATAGTAAGCTGGAATTATTAGAAGCCTCCAATCAAGACAAAATTCGCGTATGTATCGCGGGGGGCGGTAGTAGTGGCGTAGAGCTTGCTTGCAAAATCGGCGATCGCCTCAAAGAACGTGGTCGAGTCCGCTTAGTCGATCGCAATGACAAAATTTTAGCCAATTCCACAAATGCGAATCGGGCGATCGCGGAAACTGCTCTCTCTGAACGCGGTGTATGGACAGATCTCAATACTAGAGTTTCGCAAATAACCGAAGATGAAGTTACGCTCGACTATGCCGATGGTAGCGACACTTTACCCGTTGATATTGTTCTGTGGACAGTAGGAAGTATTTTCTCGAAAGTGATTCAAGATTTAGGAGTTGGTCATAATAGCAAAGGGGCGATCGTTACTGAACCGACTCTACAGGTTAAGGACTATCCCGATGTCTTTGCGATCGGTGACTTAGCAAGTCTGAATGTCAATGGACAGCCATTGCCTGCTACAGCGCAGGTTGCTTTTCAACAATCACAATATTGTGCATGGAATATCTGGGCAAGCATCAATCAAAAAACACTCGTGAACTTCAGCTATATCCCCCTCGGTGAATTTATTAGCTTAGGAATTGATAGCGCCACTGCTTCCATTTTTGGGAAATTTAGCATTGATGGATTACCTGCCCATGCCATGAGGAGATTAGCCTATTTACTCAGAATGCCAACAATCCAACATCAATGGAAGATCGGCACTCATTGGTTAACCAAACCTTTGATCGATATGTTGAGAAAAGCTGTATAGCATTTTTCAACATATCGATGTACATAGAATTGTTCCCCCGCCTTCGGCGGGGGAACAATTCTATACTTCACTGCTACTGATCATAAAATTAATCGCACTTGATCGATTGGCGATCGCCTAAAACAACCTATGAACAATTCTCCAGTAAATTCACCCCAAGCAATAAGTTGGCTCGATTATATCGGTAATTGGAATCCGCAATTGTTGCGAGAGATTCGAGGCAAGCTCAAATTGCGAAATCTCATTGTCGCGATCGGCATCTCATTACTGTTTCAAATCCTATTACTTTTGTTTTATAGCCAACGGATACCCAGCGAAACTTGCTTACAAATTCGCGGATTTGGTTGCGCTACCTCTTGGCAAAACTGGTGGTTAGAACAATTCCGATTGATTACTTGGACAGAGCCGTTTGTCTTATTCCTAGCTGGAGTTTATAGCCTGATCGCCGATCTTTCCCTGGAAGACTATAAAGGGACTCTCAACTTTATTCGGATTAGTCCGCGATCGAGTGTCAGTGTTCTCATGGGCAAAATCATGGGTGTACCATTGCTTGCCTACATTTCCGTTGGTTTAGTAATTCCCTATCACTTGACAGCCGCACTTGGGGCAAATGTACCGATCGCTTTTTTACTAAGTTTCTACATATTATTGATTGGCACTGCATTTCTCTTATTCAGTGGGGCGATTTTGCTGGCTTTACTAAGTGGATGGCAAGCAAAATTTGGTGGACAAGTCACCGCAGGTGCTTTGGTATTTTCTTTTGTCACCTTTGTTTGGTTAGTTCCTGCCTTTATGTGGTGGAATATTTTTACCGCATGGAGTAGTTTTAGCAATATTTTAGTAGGCGGGAAGATTAATCCTATTCAGGTCGAATGGTGGTACTTTTCGATAACTTCTAATGTTTGGATTTCGCATATTTTCACAATTGCGAATCTATCTATTGTCAGCTTGGCAATCTGGCGTATTTTAGAAAGACGTTTTCATAATCCCAACGCTACTCTAATTAGTAAAGGACAAAGCTATGTACTAAGTGCCTATCTAGAAATTCTGATCTTGGGTTTCTGTATGCAATCAAGTTTTAATAGTCCAAGATTTGTCAATGCCGCAGAATTTCGCTTAGGAATGTTACTTCTGATTTACATCGCCAATTTCTTGTTGCTGCTAACGACCATATCTGCGCTCACACCGCAAAGACAAGCTTTACTAGATTGGGTAAGATTTGGAGCTTTATCGACCACAGAGGATCATCGATCAGGATTGGGCTATATTTTGCGCGATCTCATTTGGTCAGATAAAAGCCCAGCAACGATCGCGATCGTGATTAATCTGCTGATTACCCAACTGCCAATATTGATTTGGGTAAATTCATGGAATAATGCTGTCAATCAAAGTAAAGCGATCGTCATCATCGTTTCTTTGAGTATCTCAGTTTTGATCATTTCACTGATCAACCAACTAATCTTATTTCTTAAAAACCGTAACCCTTCCGCATGGGCCACAGGAACTATTTCAGCATTAATTTTTCTACCAGTTTTAATCATGCTGAGCCTGTCGATTAGTCCCGATCGCTATTTCGGAGTCTGGCTATTCTTCGGCTACCCTTGGGTTATCCCCGCAAATATCCAACTTTCCGATGTCGTCTTAGCATTTGTAGGACAAATTTCCGTGATAATTGCCTTGTCATTACAACTCATTTATCAGCTACAACGCGCTAAAATGCGAGAGACTTAGTGACTTGAATTTTGATTAATTAGTAGACGCTTGAGCAACAACATGGCACAGTCAACCACTGCTAAACAGTCCGCCACTCCCACAGGTACGGTTCCCGATGTCGAACTCCAACGAGTTTTTAAGATGTTTGGGACAAATACCGTTGTCCAAGGTGTCGATCTGCAAGTTCAGAGAGGTGAGCTTTTTAGTATCCTCGGCCCCTCAGGTTGTGGCAAAACAACGCTACTACGACTAGTCGCAGGTTTTGAGGAACCATCAGCAGGGGAAGTGCTGATTCAAGGAAATCCAATGACCTATATTCCTGCATATCAACGCCCTGTGAATACGGTATTTCAAAGCTATGCCCTCTTTGGGCATATGACCATTTTTGATAATGTCGCGTTTGGGTTATCGGTCAAAGGGGTGGCAAAGCCAGAAATTCAGCAACGGGTAAAAGATGCTCTCAAGCAAGTGCGTCTCGATCATTTAAGCGATCGCTATCCTAGTCAAATCTCAGGTGGTCAGCAGCAACGGGTTGCCCTTGCACGGGCGCTAGTCAATCGCCCCAAGGTAATCTTACTCGATGAACCCCTAGCGGCTTTAGACTTTAAGCTGCGTAAAGAAATGCAGGTGGAGCTATCAAATTTACAGTATGAGTTAGGTATTTCCTTCATCATGGTTACACATGATCAAGGCGAAGCTCTGGCGATTTCCTCCCGAATTGCGGTAATGAATCAAGGCAGGATCGAGCAGATTGGTACACCTGCGGAGGTTTATGATCGCCCATCTTCCGCCTTTGTGGCTGACTTTGTGGGAGAAACTAATTTATTTGAATGTCGCGTGATCGAGCAGGATGGCGCATTTGTTGAGTTGCGATCATCGACGGGCTTAGCGATCGTGGCAGCAAAGCCCAGAAATTGGCTGCCCATCCCTGAAGCCGTCGTCAGCGTCCGTCCTGAAAAAATCAAGCTTTCTATGGAATATCCCAACCAGCCTTACAATACCTATCGCGGCATCCTCAACAATGTGCTTTATTTAGGCGATCACTCCCAGTTTGTGGTTGATCTCCATGCCAGCGAAAATGTGCCACCCGTCAGGGTGATGCTCGTACGCTCCAATCATCAAGGCGAAAAAACTCCTCCCTTCAATAGTCAAGTCTATGTTTCATGGATGCCCGAAGATTGCATTGCGCTTCCTAAAACTACTGTTGCGAGCTAATTTTGGAGTTTGCCATCCGCTATTCAAAATTAGCAATCTAAAAATCACAAGAATATATGAGTATTTCTCGGCGTAAATTTCTTAGACAGACTGCCTATGCTACATCTGCCCTTGCAGGGGTCTCAACCCTTGCCGCCTGTGGCATTTTTGACCAAAGTTCACAAAGTGATGAATCTGGCAAGGAAGAAGTAGTGCGCCCAGTCAAGCAGGATCGACAAACTTTGTATATCTATGGTTGGTCTACCTACATTAATAATCAAGAAGTTTTAGAGGGATTTACCAAGGAGACAGGTATTAAAGTCGTGGGTGATGCCTATGACTCTAACGAAGTCATGTTGGCAAAATTAGAAGCATCAGGGGGGCGATCGGGCTATAGCATCATCTATCCCAGTGACTATATGGTGACGCAGATGCGGGATCTAAAACTGCTTGCCCTACTCAATAAAAAACTATTGCCCAATCTCAATAATATTGCCAGCAACTATTTGGAGTTACCCCACGATCGCGGTGCAGTTTTTAGTATTCCTGTCAGCTTAGGGACAACGGGCTTAGCCTATAACGTCAAGGCGGTTAACTCGATTATTGGGGAAGAACCCACCGATTGGAGTTATCTTTGGGAGCATAAAAGCAAACTACGGATTACCTTAGTTAACGATCCCCGCGAAGTGATGGGCATGGCTCTGCATACGATGGGCAACTCCTATAACACCAAAGATGTCGCCAAAATCGAGCAAGCTTTTCAAAAATTACGCGAACTTATGCCTGCGATCGCCAATTTCACTACTGATGCTTGGCGCGATCCCTTATCTTCAGGGGACTTGATGATGTGCATGGCCTTTTCGGGCGATGCGATTAGCTTGGCGAGACAAGACCCGAATATCAAGTATATTTTGCCGAATAGCGGCACTTCGATCTGGACAGATACGATGGCAATCCCTAGGGGCGCGTCCAATATAGAAGGCGCTCATGCTTGGATCAATTATGTAATGAAGCCTGAAGTTGCCGCAAAAATTAGTGATTCTAATAGTTTTGGGACAACTAATAAGTTAGCAAAATCAATGATTCCCGATGATCTCAAGGCAATTAAAGCTTTAGAACCAACGGAGGCTATGATCTCCAAAAGCGATCGCATTACCAAACTTGATCCCGAAGTGTTGCAGATTTATGAAGGTTTTTGGACTCGCTTAACGACTGGTCTAGGATAAAAAATAAAAATAAAAATATATAAATGATTTCTGAGTAACCTATGACATCACCAAATTCTCGCGCCTTAAGTAATAACTTAAATACCAATACATCGCTCAAAAATCATCCATTCATTTGGGGAAATATTGCCCTAATTGCGGGTGTGCCTTGGTTATTGGCGCTGAGTATGGCAGGCTTAGCCGTCGGCGATCCTGTATTTCCGACATGGTTAGAGATATTGTTGTTAGCTTCTCCCGCGATCGCATCGGTAGCATGGTTACATTGGCAGCAACCTTTTTC
>DCSN01000103.1:3400-31498 GCA_002325645.1 Pseudanabaena sp. UBA1465 | reverse complement strand
CAACAACGCAACGGTTGGTATGTAACGGGATGGATCGCTGTGACCGTTGGATTTGTACTAAGTGGGATTTTTTGCAAACTCTATGTAGCTGCACCATTAGCTCAAGCGATCGCGCCATTTCCTGCGGGACTACGTTTATTTGGAATTATTTGGGCTGAAATTTTCTTTTTCTTAAGTAACGTTTTATTGCAGTCAGGGGTTTCGGCTCTACGCATCAAGCTCACGGCTGAGTCCGAGATAAGCAGTTTAAAACCCTTTGCGGTTGAGAAAATCAAAAACAACTTTACCAATATTGGTTGGCAAGTACCTCAGTTATTAAAGTTTTTTGAAGAAGCGCCAGTTTCTGAAACTGCTGAGAAAAAAGATTTGCCCCAATTAGAAACAACTGAACAAACTCAAGATGTTGTAGAAGAATCTCAAGACCTAGAAACGATTGATTCTTCTAAAGAAATTGACTCAGAGTCAACTCCAGACTTTGTTGAGTCTATTGATGAAGATTTTGAGGTTAACAGCTTTACTGAGGAAATAATTTCTGAAGATGAGGCGATCGCGCAAGCAGAAGTAACGCTTCAATCAGGAATAGATCCTGAGTTAAGTCCTGAGTTAAGTTTAGAAATTTCTGAGCCTAATTCTGAGGAATTAGTAGTTGAAGATGAGGCGATCGCGGTTCAGGAAGAATCAAATATCTCAGAATTTGAAGTCAATTCCTTTGTAGAAATAACCATAGAAGCTGAAGTAAATCTTGGCGAAGAATTAACGACTGAGGAACTTACCCAACTTGACTTTGAAGTAGTTGCAGATTTTTATGAGGCGATCGCTTCAGTTGTTGACGAACCCAATATAGAAATTTCGGAAATCACAGAATCGGAGAATGAACAGCTTGATGCACTGATTGAAGAGACGATTGATGAGGTCATGATAAAGACCGAAATCAATGATTCTGCTGAGAATGATTCAGCTACAGAGTCAAAAATCCAAAAATCCAAAAAGTCCATAGACCTATTTAGAAATTCTCGTAAAAAGGGCTTTTCACAAAAAAAACATGGGTTTGGTAAATCGGCAAAGTCTAATATCACCAACGAAATTGATAGTGATCAGGCAGAAGCTAGTATTGAAGACGATGATGAACTAGAGGTCGGCGACATTATTTCTGAAGCATTTGTAGAGTCTAGATTTGAAGTTTACGATGCTAATCTAGAAACAGAAGAAATTGTAGAAGAACCAAATGATGATTTAACCGCAGAAATTGAACCAGAAATTGAACCAGAAATTGAACCAGAAATTGAAATCGCGGCGATCGCTGATAGTCTAACATTTGAATCAAATGTACAGGCTAATTTACCGATTGAGCAAATTGAGCAAGTAGAAACTTCAGAGGGTGAATCCTTAGATTTTGATGATGAACTCGATGAGCTAATTACCTTCAATGCTTATGTCGAGAATATTCTGCAAAATTACCTACAGGACTTTAACGAAGAGTCTGATTCTGAAAATCAAGAAATTGAAGATATTCAAGAAGTTGAAGATATTATTCAAATTGCATCGGTATCAGAGCAAGCAACCGATATCGCCGAAGAAGTTTTAATGGATGAGGAGATCTTGGAAACAAGTATTCCTGAATTGATCGAGCATCCTACCCAACTAGATGTACCAGTAGAAGCGATCGCTCAAGCATCTGAACCTAGCCAAGAAGAATCTCAAGAGGAGTCTGCAACGCATAAAGACCCTAAATATTTGGTACAAGAATTTCTCTTAGATAAATTTTTGGCAAAGCTAGAAGAATTGAATAATGCTGACAAATCGACAACTAAGCCCAATCCAGAATCAAAGTCAGAAGTTACAGAAGTTGTTGCCCAAGATGATGCTGTCCCTTTATTTAACGATCAAAACCTAAAGCCAGAAGAAGATGAATTTGCAGATCTTGAAGTTTTGCTAAATCGCAACATTCCTGAAGAAAATCAAGAATAAACATAAATTTGCATCTTAGCCAAGATTTATATGGGTAATGATAGGCGGCGCTTTGCGCCGCCCACCCTTACCCATATATTAAGCGATCGCTATTCCCGACCATTGCACTTGGGTTGCTCTTGGTTGGGGATGAGGATTATTCAGAAAATAACGACGATAGGAAAAGAAAATTTCCTCATGCTGTAACGTGCAGTAAGGCGCGATCGCTATATTTTTCGAGGTCATTCCCAGTTCCTTAAGCTGCTGCAATTGCACTTGGCGCAAATCTAGCTTCACCCGTTCAGGATGTTCATCGGCATGGACACCCACCGATTGATTGATCGTTGCTGTCACCTGCTGAGCCACATCCTGCGACACTTGATAAACTTGCCCAGAAATCGCGGGACCAAGGGCAACCCGTAAATCCTTTAATTCACTACCTTGTTCGCATAAGGTGGCGATCGCTTTAGTCACAATTCCCGAAGCTGTGCCGCGCCAACCCGCATGAACGGCCGCGACCGAACCTAATTTGCGATCGCCAATCAACACAGGTACACAATCCGCCGTACATACCCATACCGAACGACTAGTGTTTCTACTATCACGGCTTGCCCACACGCCATCGGCTTCAGGTAATGGAGTATCGGAAATAGTTTCAATTTCATCAGCATGGATTAAGCGATTACCATGTACTTGCTTAGCTCGATAGGCTTTACCCGATTCGGCAAGATGATTATGTAGATCATTAGGTAATTGAGGAGCGTGCGATCGCGTAAAAAAACCATGGGGCCAGTCAGACAATAATTCACAAGTTAGTATGCCATCTCGCCATTGCCATTGATTTGCATTCATGGGTTTATCGATCCAAAGAGGGATTCTGCTGTCGTTTAGACAGATTCTAGACTGGTTGCGTTAAGATTAGTTAATTAAATCATTCGTTCTTGGCAAAATCATCTAGGAACATTTTTATCGATGGAGCGGTAGTAGTGAAAAGTAATAATAAAAACGACAATAATAATAAAAAGTGGAAAAATTTTGGTTTATACGCACTGCTAGGCATTGTCGTCATTACCTTAGGGACAACCCTAATCGATAGTCAGCCCGCCGCTCAAGGGGAATGGCGCTATAGCAAACTACTCGAAGAAGTCCGCAAGAAACCCGCAGGCGTTTCTAGAGTTACCCTCAGTCCCGATCGCACCTTTGCCGAGGCAACCGTACCAGGTGGACCTGAAGGTAAGCGCAAAATTCGCGTCAACTTGCCTAATGACCCTGAATTCATCAAAACCCTCAGAGAAAACAATGTTGAATTAGATGTGGCTCCCCGTCGTACCGATGGCGCATTGATTCAGACTTTGAGTAGTTTGATTTTGCCAATTTTGCTTTTAGTCGGCTTATTTTTCCTACTACGTCGCGCCCAAGCTGGTCCTGGCAACCAAGCCATGAACTTTGGTAAGTCCCGCGCCCGTGTGCAGATGGAACCGCAAACCCAAGTCACCTTCACCGATGTGGCTGGTATTGAGCAAGCTAAATTTGAACTTACTGAAGTTGTAGACTTCCTTAAAAATCCCGACCGCTTCACCGCAGTTGGCGCAAAAATCCCCAAAGGCGTACTGCTCGTTGGCCCTCCTGGAACAGGTAAAACCTTACTAGCGCGTGCGGTAGCTGGTGAAGCTGGCGTACCTTTCTTCAGTATTTCTGGTTCAGAATTCGTAGAAATGTTCGTTGGTGTCGGTGCATCCCGTGTACGCGACCTATTCGAGCAAGCCAAAGCCAATGCCCCCTGCATCGTATTTATCGATGAAATTGATGCGGTCGGTCGTCAACGTGGCGCTGGTCTCGGCGGTGGTAACGATGAGCGCGAGCAAACCCTCAACCAATTGCTGACCGAAATGGATGGCTTTGAGGGGAACACAGGCATTATCATCGTGGCAGCAACTAACCGTCCTGACGTATTGGATGCAGCGTTACTACGTCCCGGTCGTTTCGATCGCCAAGTAGTTGTCGATCGCCCCGACTTCGCAGGTCGTCTCGAAATTCTCGGAGTCCATGCACGCGGCAAGACTTTATCTAAGGATGTCGATCTCGAAAAGATTGCCCGTCGTACCCCTGGGTTTACAGGTGCGGATCTTTCTAACCTATTGAACGAAGCAGCTATTCTCGCTGCCCGTCGTAACCTGACCGAAATCTCGATGGATGAAATCAATGATGCAGTCGATCGCGTCTTGGTTGGACCCGAAAAGAAAGATCGGGTGATGAGCGAAAAGCGCAAAGAATTAGTTGCATACCATGAAGCGGGTCATGCTCTTGTTGGTGCTTTGATGCCCGACTATGATGCCATCCAAAAGGTAACAATTATTCCTCGTGGTCGTGCGGGTGGTTTGACATGGTTCTTGCCCACTGAAGAAAGAATGCAGAGCCGCGCCTATTTGCAAAATCAAATGGCCGTTGCCCTCGGTGGTCGGATTGCTGAAGAAATTGTCTTTGGTGAAGAAGAAGTTACCACAGGTGCATCTAGCGATTTACAACAGGTTGCATCGGTTGCCCGTCAAATGGTGATGCGTTTCGGCATGAGTGAGAAGCTAGGACCCGTTGCCCTCGGTCGCTCCAATGGCAATATGTTCCTCGGTCGTGACATCGCTGCTGAGCGTGATTTTTCTGAAGAAACCGCCGCCACGATTGATGAAGAAGTCGGCATTTTGGTGGCTGATGCTTACCGTCGTGCCAAGCAACTTCTCGTTGATAATCGTCATGTTCTCGATAAGATCGCCCATGATTTGATTGAGCGCGAAACCGTTGATGCGGAAGAGCTTCAACAAATTTTAGAAACCAACGAATTGAATTTAGCGGCTGCTTTGTAATCAGAACAGTTTTAAATTAATTTCTAAAAAAGCAGGCGGTACAACGTATCGTCTGCTTTTTTTATGTTTTTTTTGGCAAATAAATAAGTTATTATTTTGAATTAATCTAAAAAAAAGACAAAATAACGGTATTTTATGCAATCTCTTCGACACAAGGGACAATTAACAACTTGGAAGGATGATCGGGGATTTGGATTTATTAAACCTGCTGATGGGGGGAAGGAAGTTTTCTTACATATCAGCGTGCTAAAAGGAGCAAGCCGTCGTCCCATTGTGGGAGATACTATCTTTTACGAAAAAAATACTGAAGCAAATGGGAAAATACGCGCTTCTAAAGCTTCTATCCAAGGTGTTGTCAACCAACCTATCGCATCAAATCAAAGATCGCGTAATTCTAATCAAACACCTAATAAGCAATCTACAGTAAAACAAATAAACAGAAATACACCAATCAACAAGCTCAATACGCATGGAGCTATACAGAAGGTAATCCCTATCATATTTTTGATTGGTTTAGGGATTACCTTAATTTCTCCCGCCATGAACCTTGTGCGTGGTTGCAATATTAAAGGGAATATTTCATGGAATACAGGAAATAAGTTATATCATCTACCCAATATGGAAGATTATGCGACAACCAATATTGATGTAAGCAAGGGTGAAAAATGGTTCTGCACAGAATCTGAGGCGATCGCTAGTGGTTGGAAGAAAGCACCAAGATAAGATTATGTCTAACCCGTCAACTCAAATTGACGCTAAAATGTATGTATGGTAATAGTTCGAGGTGGTTATATGGCTATCGACTATCGACACGCTGTCCAAACTCACGCTGAAAAATCAGCCCCTATGCCAACATATCGAAGTGGAGATGGGGTCATGCACCATGGAAAGCAAATAAAAGTACTGGACACAAGTTGGCACAAAAAGAGTTCACGAATCTCTCCTAAAAGATTTGGCGATCGGTAAGGGTTTCGCAATTTAATAAAGAACCAAATTTTTGATGGCGAGGATTCGCCTCGCCATCGAGAATCGGTCCCTTATTTTGCGGTGCAACCCTAAGGGACATTGGCATGGAGAACCAAGATTTTTTGTGGTACGGCGAAGCTGCGCCACAAAAAATTGGTTCTTTATCCGAGGAATCGACAAATTTCCAAAAGGTGGTAGGTAGCTGGGCATATTTCGACAGTAGGGCGTTTACAATGGTTTAACCATATTGTTTTATGTCTAAATTTAATGGCTGAATTAGTTCTGTCCTCGGCTCAAATTAATCGCGCTGCCCTCACACCGATGATGCAGCATTATATCGAAATGAAGGAGCAGTATCCCCATGCGGTGATGCTGTATCGGTTGGGGGATTTTTTCGAGGCTTTTTTTGAGGATGCAGAACTAATTTCACGCGAATTAGAATTAGTCCTCACGGGGCGCGATGGGGGTAAGGCGATCGGACGGATTGCGATGGCAGGGATTCCCCACCATGCCCTTGATCGCTATGCCAATCAGTTAGTTGAAAAGGGCTACTCGATCGCGGTTTGTGATCAAATGGAATCGGCTGCCGAAGCACAGGGATTGGTCCGCCGTGAGGTGACGCGAGTAATTACCCCTGGAACCGTGATCGAGGAGGGGATGCTGGCGGCGAAGAAAAATAATTTTTTGGTGGCGATCGCCAATGGTGGCGATAACTGGGGCTTAGCCTATAGCGATATTTCCACAGGTGAGTTTGCAGTCACACAGCTAAATAGCACCGAGCATTTAATTCAAGAACTATTAAGATTGCAACCTGCGGAAGTTCTCATTCCCATTGATGTGCCGAATCCGCAATTATTTCGGGGTTCTAAAGCTGAAAAAGCAGCAGACTTTTGGGAAGGGCTTACCCAAAAGAAACAATCATCTTTACCTGAACCCTTTAACGTTCTGCCTGAAAGCTTTTGCTATACACCGCGATCGCAATCTGCCTTTGCTTTAGCTGAAGCCAAACAACGGATTGTTGACACATTCCGAGTGCGATCGCTGGAGGGATTTGGCTGTCAATCTTTACCCTTAGCAATTAGAGCCGCAGGAGGGATTTTAGAATATTTAGAATCTACTCAAAAAAGTGTGAAGATGCCATTGCAAGGGATTTCTACCTATGCGATCGCCGATTATTTAATTCTCGATAACCAAACCCGCCGCAATTTAGAAATTACGCAAACTGTGCGTGATGGCACTTATTTTAGTTCTCTACTGTGGGCTTTGGATAAAACTACTACAGGCATGGGCAGCCGTGCTTTGCGGCGTTGGCTATTGCAACCTCTCAAGGATATTGCCGCGATTAACGAACGGCTCGATACGATTTCCGAATTATATAAACAACATTCTCTCCGTAAAAATCTGAGAAGTTGTTTGAGTCAAATTTACGACATTGAAAGGCTGTGCAGTCGCATTGGTGCAGGCACGGCAAACGGACGCGATCTCATCGCTGTAGCCGTATCTCTAGATCGGATGCGGGATGTTGCTGATGTTGTGGCAAAGTCCAACTCTCGCTATTTAAAGGCTCTGCAATCCGTGCCATCGGAACTGCTCCAATTGGGCGTACAGTTGCAAAAAACGCTAGTGGAAGAACCGCCAATTTATATTACGGAAGGAAATATTATTCGGTCGGGAGTAAATGAACAATTAGATCATCTGCGCCAACAGAGTCGTGATGATGTGGAATGGTTGGCAGCCTTTGAGAAACAGGAAAAGGAACGCACGGGTATTAACACACTCAAAGTTGGCTTTAACAAAGCTTTTGGCTATTACATCAGTATTTCTCGCGGCAAGAGTGAACAGGCTCCCGCCGACTATATTCGCAAGCAAACTCTGACCAATGAGGAACGCTATATTACGCCTGAATTGAAGGAACGGGAAACCAGAATTCTCAATGCAGATAGTGAATTAAAGCAATTGGAATATGATCTATTTGTGGAATTGAGGTTACTTGCCGCCAAACATATCGAACCGATGCGAACCCTTGCGACCGCCCTCGCCGCCGCCGATGTATTATGTAGCCTCGCGGAAGTTGCCGTCACCTATAACTATTGCCGTCCTGAAATTAAGAGCGATCGCGCTATTTCTATCCACAATGGTCGTCATCCCGTCGTTGAGCAGTCCCTTCCCGCAGGCTTTTTCGTTCCCAATTCCACTTATCTCGGTAATGATGACCAATCCCCCGATCGCCCCGATCTAATCGTGCTAACGGGTCCGAATATGAGTGGCAAAAGTATCTATTTGCGCCAAGTCGGGTTGATTCAATTAATGGCGCAGGTCGGGAGTTTTGTGCCTGCGGAGTCAGCGACTTTGGGTATATGCGATCGCATCTTTACCCGTGTGGGTGCTGTCGATGACCTCGCCACAGGGCAATCAACTTTTATGGTGGAAATGAATGAAACTGCAAATATTCTCAATCATGCTAAAGAGAATTCCCTCGTACTGCTTGATGAAATTGGGCGCGGGACTTCTACTTTCGATGGCATGGCGATCGCATGGTCGGTTGCGGAATACATTGCCAATAATATCAAGGCTAGGGGCATATTTGCCACCCATTATCATGAACTGAATGAACTCGCCAGTTTGCTCCCTAATGTGGCGAATTTCCAAGTCACGGTTAAGGAATTAGAAGATGAAATAATTTTCTTGCATCAAGTTCAAGAAGGTGGCGCAGATCGCTCCTATGGTATTGAGGTAGGGCGCTTGGCAGGTTTACCACCTAGTGTGATTAGTCGCGCTAAACAGGTGTTAGAACAAATTGCCAAAAATAGCCATATTGCCACAGGTTTGCGATCGGGCAATTCTCGAAAAGTCAGTAATCAAAATACACAAAATATAAAGATTGATAAAGATGACTCAAAGGCGCAAATGACTATTTTTGATGCCTCTTAAAAAGAGAGGGGCGGCGCATCGCGCCGCCCCTCTCTTTATGGTTAAGACTCTTCCGTAATTTGTAAGCGAATTGTTCGCCCTGACTGATCATTACCAATTTGAACTGTCACATTAGGACTAGCCAGAGAATCAAGGGAATTGAGTAAATCGATTAAATTAGGAGTGCTTGCACCTGCTTCCACATATAGCTGATCGGCAGACATCGAGACTCGCTTCCATGTGGTGTAAAGTTTGGCGATCGCCTGTTCGAGTTGAGAGGCTTGACTAACCAGATCCGAGGTGAGTTTGAGACAGCCAATGCGGAGAGATTCTTCGAGGGCTAGATCAATATTTACGGAACGTTGAGTAATGGCTTGGACTTGATTAGTATTGGATAAATACTTGGTTAACCTTTGAGCATCGGCAGTTACCAGTTTGATATTGTCTAGATCGGAACCATCGGCGATCGCCTGTTTAATCGGTACTTGATAGGCTTCAGGCAACTTGTCGATTTCGCGAACCAGTGGCGCAACATAGCGGGTGGGAATTGTATGCGCCGCAACTTTCTCTTTTAAATCATCGGGAAGATGATCGGAACTCATGGCAGTCCATTCATCGGAAAGCTGACGCACTTCACGACGGGTAATCTTTTCTCCATTGCGAGCCGCATCAACGATCAATTGCTGAACTTCAGGGGATGCTTGGGAAGTTTCCACAAAAGCTCTTTTACTAAATTGACGAATATCATCCGCATCTAGTTGACCATCGGCCATGAGCGTATCCGCACTATTCGCTAGTTGAATCCATGAATAGGCTTGAGATTTGCTAATTTCTCGCTCCTGTAGCCATTTCAAAAATCCTGTGCCGCGCCCTTCTCCATTCGCTTTTTCGCGATCGCGCACAGTCCGCAAAATTCTGCCCCGCCAAATATCAGTTTGTAAATCAAAGCGATCGCATACTTGCCAAGCCTGATCGACCTCCGCCAAAAACTGTCCCTCTGCTAAGCCTTCATCATTGGGATCGGGTAACGAAAGCGAAAAATCTGTGGGATCGATACTAGTTAAAACTTCATTGGCAAGGGATTCGACAGAGACGGATTCGAGTACAGATTGACTAACAGACACGGGTAACCTTTGAATTGTTGACATCCACCCCGCACTGAAGCGACGGGGATTCCTAAACTTCACAATTTAGGTTTCTGCTTCATAGCAACTGCCTCTACCCACAGGGAGTTTTCTGGTCTTATGTTCGCTCCACAGACTAGCCCCGCAAGCCCTGCGGTTTTTAATAGTTATTTGTTTAAAAGCTTGATTACCGCTTTTAGTCTCGCCATTCTAACACAAAGCCGCCGTAGAACGGCGGGGTTTCTACCCATTTTTTCGATGAGGCATTTTTTAAAATATTTCTGTGTACTCACCGAATCTGGAAATTGATAAAGAGACAGCCTAAAAAAGTGAGTTGGGCAGTCAGTAAAAACATATAGATTACAGCTCGTTTTTGGAAAATCGTTAAAATCAAGCCGATCGCCTTGAGATCGATGATTGGACCAAAAACGAGGAACGCAAGTAATGAGCCACCCGTAAAGGTAGCGGCAAAGGATAGGGCAAAAAATGCATCTACCGTCGAGCAGATCGACACGATCGCCGCCAAAATCATCATCGCTATAATCGAACTAACAGGACCCTGGCCTAAACTCAGAATAATATCGCGGGGAACCCAGACTTGGATAATGGCAGCGATCGCACTGCCCATCACCAAAATCGCCCCTAATTCACGCATTTCTGCAAGGGTATTATCTAATAAAAGATTTAGGCGATCGGGTAAAGATTTTGTGATAATTTGTTGATTGTTTGATGACAGATAACCCGCAAAATCTAAAGGCTGGCTGCAATCTTCACCTAAAAAGAATGTCCCCACAGGCACGGCTCCTGCTTTGACCTTCGGGGCTGGTAAAGCGATCGCAATATTGGGTTGCAAAATGGCGCGTAAATCTTTTTGGGAGCTAAATATCATCGCCACAATGTTAGCAACCATAAATGACAACACAACTCGTAAAACTACAATCTCAGGCTGATCACGAAAAGCAGTCCAAGTTGCCCAAATCACCACAGGATTAATCGTGGGCGCAGCCATTAAAAAGCTGATCGCCACCGAAATTGGCGCACCTTGCGAGATGAGTCGCCTTGCTACAGGTACATTGCCACATTCGCAGACGGGAAACATAAAGCCTAGTAAGCTGCCTGCTAATGCACCTAAAAATGGATTTTTGGGTAGGATTTTAATAAGCTTTCGCTCATCTACAAATATTAATAAAGCGCCCGACAGCAAAACCCCCATCATCAAAAATGGAATTGCTTCAACAAGGAGACTCAAAAACAAAGTAAAGGCGCTGAGAATTTGGTTCATATTTCAGAATGACGGCGATCGCTATATCTTCTAAGTTGACATTCTCAGCCCTAAAGCGACTGAGATTCCTGATTCAGTTAAAAAACTCGCTTGATTGAAAAGTGCTATATAGTTTAGCTTTAATGTTTTAATTTGAGCGAATGATCGAAATTTGAGTAAAACTTGATCGAAAACACTAAAAATAACTTAATAATTATAGATGCTTGGATGTTGAAAAAGTCCTTTGAGCCTTTCTGGTAAAACTTCTCATCCTGAAATTCATTTTTAGTTTTTTTAACAAACTAGATTCCTAAAAACATAGAATCAATCGCTAAGATCTTAGTTGTAATGGGTAACGGGACCAGACACCTTAATACTGCTTAACTGCTTAATAGGACAGCCGATATGAACGCCCAAGAACCACCAGAAATCCCTAAAATCCCTAGTTTTTCTAAAGTTACCCCACCAAAGCTTGAAGACTATCGGATTCCTGTGTCTCCAGGATATGCTTTGTCGGAGAATCGTCATATTATCTCTGCTCCTGAGTTAGGTGGGGAATCAGCGATTTTAGCTGAATTTGATGCGGCGGCTCGTTCCGATCACTTTTCGATCGCTTTACAAAAAATTATTCGCTGTCGAGAAAATGTTGTCCCTGCATTGCTCGAACGTCTAGAAAGTGATGAAGTTGCCATTTCTAAAAAAGCGGCGATCGCCTTGGGATATTTACGCTCTCCCCTAGCGATCGCCCCTCTGATCGAGGCCACTAAAAATCCCCATCGCCAAATTATTTGGCAAGCAGCATCAGCATTAAGTTGGATTGGCAGTGCAGAGGCGATTAGTGCCTTAATCAGCCTATTGCATCACCCATCGATTCAAGTTCAAGCAGCCGTTGCCAAAGCATTAGGGAGAGGTAGTTTGCCTGCGGTTTCGCCTTTAGTGGATGCTCTCAAATCTAGCGATGATCTGGTCAAAGTCCATGCGGCTCATTCCTTAGGTCAAATTAGCTCACCATTAGCGGTTACGAGTTTAATCGAAGCCCTCAAAAATGGGAGTAAATCAGTTCGCTTTGAAGCGGCTTGGGCTTTAGGACAGATCAAATCCCCATTATCGGCTCATCCTCTAGCTAATTTGCTAACCGAGAATGATATTAGCGTGCAATCTCAAGCAGTCCATGCCCTCAAGAATATCGGTGTCCCTGCGATCGCCCCTGTCGCCCAAATGCTCAAAAATCCGTCCAGTCATACTCGTAGTGTAGCCGCCCGTACCTTGGGACAAATTGGTATGGAGGAAGTTGTCCCATTACTCGCTCAAGTACTAAGAACCGATGAGTATGCGTATGTCCGTTGTGATGCCGCCTTAGCCTTAGGAGAAATTGGCACCCATGATGCCGTGTTTTATCTTTCACAATCTATGAAGGATAAAGATCGATCGGTCCGCAGTGCTGTTGAGAGAGCCTTAACCCATATTAATTCACCCGAAGCTCAGGAAATTCTCCATAGCTATAAGCATACGGTTTCTATACCCAATTATTCCGTATCAAATCTCAGGGACTTTGACGATGAATCAGACTTTACAATAATTCAAAGCTGAAGCTATTAGGACTTACCCATTGAGGAGATGGGCGCGGACTTCGCCCTCGCTACATCTCCTCAAAACCCAGTAAACTCCTTAGCATTGCGTAAGTCCTAGCTATGCGACGCATAAAGATAAATTAACAAGTTATATATTCGAGAAAGTTCATGTCTATTCAAGTCTATGGCATCCCTAATTGTGGAACCTGCAAAAAGGCAATTTCTTGGTTAGAGAACCAAGGATTTGCCTATGAATTTATCAATACCAAAGACTATCCACCATCTAGGACTGCGATCGCTGAATGGGTAAATGCCTTAGGGGAAAGATCAATGCGGAATACCTCAGGGCAATCTTATCGATCGCTGGGCTCTGACAAGGAAACATGGTCTCATATCCAATGGATCGAAGCCTATGCCAAGGATTCGATGTTGCTCAAACGCCCTCTATTCGTCAAAGATGGCATTGCGATCGCGGTGGGCTTTAGAAATCCTGAAGAAATCAAACAAAAATTAGCATAAAACCAAATAAGTAAAGGCGGCGCAAAGCTCCACCTTTACTTAAAACAGCACAAAGCGCTGTAATACTTTCATTCTGGAGAGTGATAGTAATTCTCAACTGGCTTCGCGTATATTAAAGTCGTACAAATTCAATAAATATATGAGTCAAAGACTTAAGCGATGGGAGTCTCCACGCAACGAAGGTAGGAATGATAAAGGAAAAGGCGGCTCTGCTCGCCAACGCCAAAAGAGAAAACAACTGCAAATGCTTCGTAAGAAACTAAAGGAGGGAATTAATCCTCAAACAAAAAGAGATGGCGATCGCCATCTCTTTTTTATATTTTTCTATGGTATACAGAGAAAACTTAAAAAACTTGCGAAGCAAGTTTTTTAAGTTTTCTCTGAGATGGATGTGTTTAATGCGTAATCACAGCAACCTGCTTGGCAAAGTCTGTATCACCGACTTCATGAAAATCAGTCTCACCAAAAATAGCAGTTTCAAACTTGTAATGTTTAAACTCTAAAATGTTGCCTGAATGATCCGCTAGGAAAAAAGTTCGATGCTCTAACGGAGTATCCACAAAGCGAACCTTTGGTTTTTGATAAAACTTAAGGCGCTTATCATGAACTTTTTCCAATAAAGCCATCCAATTACTTTCAGAATAGAAGATAAGTCCAAAATGGCGTGGATAAATGCCACGTTGAGAATCAAGACTTTCAGGGACAACGTGCGCCACCAACTGGTGTCCGTACAAACTCATGATCAGCGAGTCATTGGACTCGCGCCCTGCCAGACAACCCAACCCATCGACATAAAAAGCTTTAGTGCTTGGAATATCTTTGACTGGAAATGCGAGATGAAAGAGGATCTTGGTCATGTTGCCGTATTTTCTAGCATAAGTTTGGTGCGCTTGAGTTTATCAGGAACTTCAATCGGATATTTTCCTGTAAAACAAGCTGTGCAAAAATGCGTGGTATCAATTTGTGTCGCCTTTAACATTGCGTCATGACTGAGATACGCAAGCGTATCAACCTCAATCTGTTTAGCGATCGCCTCGACCGAATTGTGGGAAGCAATCAAATGATCTTGCGAGTCCGTATCAATACCATAAAAACAAGGGTGAGTAACAGGCGGCGAAGAAATACGCATATGCACTTCTTTAGCACCAGCCTCACGCAATGCTCTTACTATTTTACGACTGGTAGTTCCTCTTACGATCGAATCGTCAATTACAATTACGCGCTTTCCTTGCAAAACATCCTTGAGCGTATTCAGCTTCATCCGAATGCCAGACTCACGCATTGCTTGGGTTGGCTGAATGAAAGTACGCCCCACATAGCGATTTTTAATCAACGCCTCACCGTAAGGGATTCCTGACTCCCGTGAAAATCCGATCGCCGCAGGAATACCCGAATCTGGTACACCAATCACAATATCGGCTTCTACAAAACTTTCTTTAGCTAACTCCCGCCCAATTCGTAATCTATAAGTATATAAACTTTCGTCATGCATAACACTATCGGGTCTTGCAAAATAAATCATCTCAAACACACAAAGCTTCGGCTTAGATTCTTCCCACTGCAAGGATTGAATCCCATTTTCCATCGTGATAATTACCAGTTCCCCAGGTAAAACTTCGCGCACATACTCAGCACCGATGATGTCTAAGCCACAGGTCTCTGAAGATAATACATAGGAACCATCAGGGGTTTTACCGATCACTAGAGGACGCACGCCATAGGCATCTCGCGCACCAGCGATCGTGTTGGGCATCCCCATTACCAAGCTAAAAGCACCATGACATCGACGCAAAGCTGTAATGATCGCTTCTTGCCAATCTTTGCCTTCTTCTACAGCCTCACTTACAGCAAAAGCAATCCCTTCAGAATCAGTGGTGGATTCGAGGGCGTGACCTTGGGCTGAGAGTTCAGCACGCAATTCTGTGGCATTGACGAGGTTGCCATTATGGGCAAGGGAAAAATCGCCTAATCTGGTATTCACCACAATTGGTTGAGCATTACATACCTTACTCGAACCTGTGGTCGAATAGCGGTTATGCCCGATCGCTAAAGCCCCCTTCAGTAACGACAAAATTGTTTCATTAAAAACTTGGGATACTAATCCCATCGCCTTATGGCTGTTTGTTGTGCCGCGATCGTTGTAAACGGTAATACCTGCCGACTCCTGACCGCGATGTTGCAAAGCATACAATCCAAAATAAACAAGCTTGGCAACATCCCCTGCTGCTGCTAGTACTCCAAAAACACCACAAGCTTCTTGCGGCTTGTCATCATCAGGCTCAAGAGCTAGGTTGTCAAGATTATTAAAATTTAGAATGTCTTTAGGCATCTCATCGGCAGAAACAGAATGGTCAGAATAGTCTGGCAACATAGCAGTTATACGCAATACTTTAGGTTGGGTAGAAGAGAAAAGCCCATTCTTAAGATCGTACCAGTGTTAAGCATTTCTTAACCAAAATTAATAAATAAATCACCTTAAACTTCGGATCAAAATCAACAATTCAGATTTTTGTATTAAATTGAAATTTAACTGGTTGTGCTGTAGTAACCTTAGAGGCATTCAAAACGCCGCCTAAATTCACCTTGCGACCTAAGAGGAGTGAAGCAAAAATGAATGCTAACGAGTTAGATACTGTTTTACAGAGAGACTATGAAGTCGATATTGGTAGATACTTTAAGAAAGGCTGGGCAGCACTTCAGCCATGTTTCGGTCCCATGGTGGGATTTTTTTTAGTAACTTGCTTGATTAATGTAGTCTTAGCCTTTATCCCTGTTTTAGGCTCACTTGCTAGTGCATTAATTAATGCTCCATTAGGTGCTGGTTATACCTTTGTCATCCTAGCAATTTTGAGAGGGCAATCCTTTGATTTTAGTGATTTTTTCAAGGGATTGAACAACAAGTATTTTTTACAGTTATTTCTAGTCTCTCTAGTGGGTGGATTGCTGATTGCTATTGGCTTTTTGTTCTTATTGATTCCTGGGATCTACTTGTCTGTTAGCTATACTTTTGCAATTCAGTTTGCTGTTGATTGGGACTTAGGATTTTTTCAGGCCTTGGAAGCAAGTCGCAAACTGGTCTCAAGGCAATGGCTACAAGTATTTGTACTACTCATATTGATTGGGTTAATGAATATTTTAGGATTACTTTTGCTAGGCGTGGGCATTTTTGTAACTGCCCCCCTAAGTATCTGCATCATCGTCTCTTTGTATAACGATATCGCGGCGAATACGGGCAGAGCAACTGAATAAGTGCAATAAGGGCAATATTAAGTGCAGTAAGGGCGACTTAGTATTTCTAAAGTGGCTCTGAGGCTACCTATTTTGTCAAAGGGGGTTGAGCAGCAGAGATGCTCAACCCCCTTCTGTTTTTATAGCGCTTTGCGTTTAATTAAACCCCAGAGAAATTTTGGGAAGCGGCGCGGAGCGCCGCTTCCCAAAATTTCTCTGTACTACTCAAAGCGTCAATAGGCTGTATTTGTTTTTGTAAGAATAAAGCTAATCGAGACTCATATTTAATCTTATGAAAACTTAATATGATTCATTTATTCTTCTTATGGGTTTCGTGACAGTCTGACCTGTAAACTTAACTACGGGGTTGTGTAGTAAAGCACAACCAATTTGATTTTGTTTTCTGTTTCTGGAAATTTTCTAGGGCATGACAAAAATTTAATGATTGCAAAATTTAGATAAACACAGGGATTCCTACGCATGGATAGTACAATCAGTCTTGAGATTATTGAGGTCGTTGAACAGGCGGCGATCGCATCATCTAAGTTCATGGGCTTGGGCAAAAAAGACGAAGCCGACGAAGCGGCCGTTGAAGCAATGCGTGAACGTATGAACAAAATTCATATGCGTGGACGCATTGTTATTGGTGAAGGCGAACGTGACGAAGCCCCCATGCTTTATATCGGCGAAGAAGTTGGTATCTGCACCCAGCCCAATGCTGCCGAATTCTGCACTCTTGAAGAACTACAAGAAATTGACATCGCGGTTGACCCTTGCGAAGGTACAAACCTCGTTGCTTACGGTCAAAATGGCTCGATGGCTGTTTTGGCGATTTCCGAGCGTGGTGGCTTATTCCAAGCACCTGACTTTTATATGGATAAGTTAGCTGCGCCTCCTGCGGCAAAGGGTCATGTCGATATCCGCAAAACACCTACCGAAAACCTCAAAATCCTGTCTGAATGTCTAAATCGTGCGATCGAAGAATTGGTCGTAGTAGTTATGGATCGTCCTCGTCATAAAGGCTTGATCTCTGAAATTCGTGCTGCTGGCGCTCGTGTGCGTTTGATCAGCGATGGCGACGTATCGGCAGCAATTTGCTGTGGTTTCGCAGGTACAAACATCCATGCTTTGATGGGTATCGGTGCTGCACCTGAAGGCGTAATTTCTGCGGCGGCGATGCGTTGCTTGGGCGGTCACTTCCAAGGTCGTCTAGTTTATGACCCAGCCGAAGTCAATACTCCTGAAAGTGCCAAGTGGACACGCGAAGGCAACTTGCTTCGTCTCAAGGAAATGGGTATCGAAGATGGCGATAAAGTCTATGATGCTAACGAATTGGCTTGTGGTAAGGATGTCTTGTTTGCTGGTTGTGGTATCACCCCAGGAACCTTGATGGATGGTGTGCGCTTCTTTAATGGTGGCGCTCGTACTCAGTCTTTGGTCATCTCGACTCAATCGAAGACTGCTCGCTTTGTTGATACGATTCACTTGACCAGCGACAAGCCTAAGACAATCAACCTCCGCTAATCAAAAAAGTTCGTTAACAAAGAACTTTTGTCACACACAAAAAACAAGGGGCTGAAGCCCCTTGTTTTTTGTGTGTACGTTACATAAAGTTAAGCAGTAATAAGTACCTACTACAGTGGTAGCTATCTCCTGATAAGCTCATTCAATAAGATAATCATTTCTAGTCCAATTCCTAAATAAGAAACGCATTTACGATATGAATATTGCAGTTGTTGGCTTGAGTCATAAAACGGCGACTGTGGAAGTACGGGAAAAGTTGAGTATTCCCGAAGATCGCATGGAAGCAGCGATCGCTCAACTAATGAGCTATCCGAGTATCGAAGAAGCTGCAATTCTAAGCACTTGCAACCGCTTAGAGTTATATGTAGTCACTAACGAAGCCGAAAGTGGCATTCGTGAAATTATGCAGTTTCTTTCGGAATTTAGCCAACTACCTCTACAGTTTCTCCGTCGCTATCTGTTTATTTTGCTGCGTCAAGATGCTGTTACTCACCTGATGCGGGTTGCATCGGGATTAGACAGTCTTGTACTTGGTGAAGGACAAATTCTTGCCCAAGTCAAACATACCCATCGCCTTGCTCAGCAACATAGTGGTGCGGGGCGTATTCTTAATCAACTTTTTAAAGACGCAATGTCGGCAGGGAAGCGAGTTCGCACAGAAACTGAAATTGGTACAGGTGCTGTATCGATCAGTTCTGCGGCCGTGGAGCTTGCTCAAATTAAGTTGCAAAATTTATCAGATAAGCACACGACGATCATCGGTGCGGGTAAGATGTCGCGCCTATTGGTAAAGCATCTTATTTCCAAGGGCGCTCAAAAAATTGCGATCGTTAACCGATCGCGTAAACGTGCCGAAGATTTGATCAAGGAATTTGAAGCTAGTGGCGCACAGTTCGATATTCGACCTCTCGAAGATATGTTTGACTGTGTGGCAATTTCTGACCTTGTTTTTACCAGTACCGCTTCAACTGAGGTAATTATTAGTCGTCAGCATCTAGAGGCGATCGCCCCCAATCATACTGGCTTAACGCTGGTGGATATTTCTGTACCTCGTAATATCAGTTCTGATGTGAATGAGTTAGCAAATACTAGAGCTTACAATGTTGACGATTTGCAAGCCGTAGTTGCGGAAAATCAAGAAAGCCGTCGTCAGATGGCAATGCAAGCCGAAATTTTATTGGAAGGTTGCGTGGCTGGTTTTGATCTATGGTGGCGATCGCTCGAAACAGTCCCCACAATCAGCAAGTTGCGTCAAAAGATGGAAATCATCCGCGAGCAGGAAATGGAAAAAGCCCTATCCCGTCTCGGCAATGATTTTGCCGATAAACATCAGGATGTGATCGAGAGCATGACTCGCGGCATCATCAATAAAATTCTTCATGATCCAATGGTGCAGCTTCGCGCCCAGCAGGATATTGAGACACGCCGCCGTGCTATGCAAATGTTGCAAGTTCTCTTTGACCTAGATTCACCTTCTAGCCAGTTGAAAGAAGGTTAAAAAAAGCCGCCTATAGGCGGCTTTTTTATTATTTAATCGCCATTTTCGTTAGGACATAAAACCCGAACAGTGAGAGGCGGCGCAGTGCGCCGCCTCTCACTGTTCGGGTTTTGATTTGCCCTAAGACAGGTGACTACGACTATAAAGTTAAAACTAAAAAATGCTGTTAGAAGCGATCGCCCCAAATTACTCCAAATCGTCCCAAATAAGGGTAGGATTTTCGATGGATTATGAATAACTATTTGTCGCTAAACATTACAAACCTCATGGAAACCCCGAAAAACTTGGGCTATGCTCAGCCAGCCGAATGGCAACCTCACACCGCCTGTTGGTTAGCCTTCCCCAGTCATCGTGAACTGTGGTTTGAATATCTGGAAAATGCTCAAGCAGAGTTTGTCGCCCTCGCCAAAGCGATCGCCACCTCAGAGCAGCTAGAGATTTTAGTCCTAGCGGAAACGGCGGCATTAGCCAAAGAATTACTCGGTGATTTACCTGTGCGCTTCCATCCAATTCCCTTTGGCGATATTTGGATGCGCGACATGACCCCTATTTTTATTAAAAATACTGAAGCAAAACTCGGTGCTTTGCACTTTCGATGGAATGGTTGGGGCGGCAAATATATATTTGAACATGACGATCTCGTAGCCGACAAGATGCTGCAAATCCTTGATATTCCTAGATTTGAAATTGATTGGATACTCGAAGGTGGCGCGATCGAAGTTGATGGTGAAGGAACCTGTCTCACCACCAAGCAATGTCTCCTTAATCCCAATCGCAATCCGCACATGGATCAACAGGCGATCGAATCTGGCTTAAAAGATACTTTAGGCGTAGAAAAAGTTCTCTGGATTGAATCAGGTTTGCTGAATGACCACACCGATGGACATATTGACACGATCGCTCGTTTCATTGCGCCCCATACCGTCATGTGTATGGAGCCAACATCAGAAGATGATCCTAACTACCAAGTTCTCCATGATATCGCGGCTCAATTGGAAGCAATGACCGATGCGAAGGGACGTAAATTAGACGTGATTAGAATTCCTTCTCCTCATCTTGTTCTCGATTATGAAGGAGAAATCATGCCAGCTAGTTATCTCAACTTTTATATTTCTAACGACAGCGTGATTATCCCCATCTATGGTTCCGAAAATGACGATCGCGCAGTCAGTGAAATTGCCAAGCATTTCCCAACCCGCAAAGCGATCGGGCTTCCTGCAAAACATATTCTCTTAGGTGGTGGCGCGTTCCATTGCATCACCTGTCATCAACCCCAATAGAGAAATCAGCGCTAAGCGCTGATTTCTCTATTTTCTTATATTGAGTAATAATTATGTCGTGGATAGAACTAAGCCTAGATACTACCAATGAAGCCGTAGACTGGGTTTATACATTACTGGCTAAGGCGATCGCCGCGAAGGATCTGCATATTAGCGAATATGCTGAGAATGGTAAGAATCATGAAAAATGGAAATTTACCATTCAAATGTTTTTGCCTGAAGATGCACGCATCCATCAACGGCTTGATGAAATCGAAAAGATTCTTACGCCACTGCATCGCACAGGCATGACTAGTGAATTGCAAACCTTTGTCGTTGACCAAAAACCAAATCATCTAGACACAGACAAGACTTCCGCAAACTCTTTAATTAGACGTATTGGCGATCGCTTTGTGATTCTATCCACTGACTCCGATTATCAATCTAGCGATTCTCAAGAAATAGTTCTCCGTTTACAAAATAGCCTTGCCTTTGGTAGCGGACTCCATCCCGCCACAATTTTGAGTCTACGATTATTAGAACGTTATATCAGCCCAAAACTTTACACCCTCGATCTTGGTTCTGGCTCAGGTATTTTGAGCGTAGCAATGGCAAAATTAGGAGCCGAGGTACTGGCGATCGATAACGATCGCACTGCTGTAAACGCAACACAGGATGCAGTGGAGCGCAATCAAGTTAACCAACAGGTCATAGTAAGAGAAGCAAGCCTCGGTAGTGCCAGCAAACTGGGGCATTGGATGGGTGGTGATAGCGTCGAGCCAGTTCCCGCCATTATTGCTAATCAACAGTTCGATCTGATTGTTGCCAATATTTTTGCGCGAGTACATATTTCCCTCGCCGCCGAGTTTTACCAAGCCTTACGTTCGATCGATTTCCATTCAGGGATCTTAATTACCGCAGGCTATACCAGCGATCGCGCCGACGACGTAACTTCAGCCATGACGGAAGCGGGTTTTGCCCTAGGCGATCGCCTGCAAATCGATGAATGGATCGCGATCGCCTTTGTTAAACCCTAAAAATATCATGCCGCCCACTACGCAAGCAGTACAAAAATTGAGAGACAAAGGCGATAATAAAAAATAATCCAAGATAAAAGATTTGACTGGTAGCGATCGCTACTAGTCAAATCTTTTTCCTTGATTAAACTTTCAACATTATGAGGAGTTGGCAGATATATGGTGTACACCCCTTTAATTGGTTTCACGCTCTTTGTCATCCTATTTTTAGGAGCAGCCTTTACCTTCAGTTATTTCTGGTGGGCCGATCGCTACAAAACTCCAGAGGTAATTGCCGCCGAAGTCATGCAATTTTCTGAACAATTCACCAACGCATTATCAGTCTTTGCGGTTGGGATGTTAGCCTTTGGCATTATGCTCATCTTTCTTAATTTTTTCGACAGATAGAAAAGGGCGTGCAAAGCACGCCCTTTTCTATCTGGATCGCAGTAGAAAGAGCTTGCGTAGCAAGCTCTTTCTATCTTTTACAGCAAGCCAACTGCCCCACCAAGCAAAACACTCATCCCTGCGATCGCCACAGGATGAATTACCAAAGCCCAAATATGTGGAATCTTGATGCCTTCACAAAGGGGAAATACTAAACGGGCGATCGCCGCATTTACTATTAAAAAGATAATGACCCATAGGGGAATTAATCGTAAATTTAACCCCGCTAGAGCCAGCCAAACTAATATATTGGCGATCGCCACGATACCCACACCTTGCACCCATGCTTTACCCGACTCAATCGGGCGATCGGGCGACATCCACACTAGCCCCAACCATGTCAGGCTTGCCAATAAACCACAGGCGATCGCATCCATAAAAAATTGCATATGTTTTCACAACTTAAAACCCAAGAAATTTTTTAAAAGGCTTGCCTCGCAAGCCTTTTAAAAAATTTCTTTACTCTATTCTGGCAGGAATTCCCTGACGGCGCAATTGCTCGATACGTTGTTGAGCCGCATTCGGATCTCGGTACGAGCCAACCTGCACTTGACCATCACTGGGTCGTACATAAGCATCTTTTTCCACCTGCTGAGCGCTTGCCGCATAGCTATTTTCAACGACTACACGATAACTACTGGTTGGCGTAGGGGCTGGTGCAGTGGGCGCAGATAAGGGGGCAGCATATTTGACTGCGGTATTACTACGAGGAGCCACATACTCAGGGACAATGGGCGCGACATTAGTAGCAGCTACAGATGGACTTCTCGCAGGTGCAGAGGGCGATCGCGTGGCACGACTAGAACTACTACTACGATTAGGTGGATTAGGTGAACTGCTTGGCTCACTATAGGCGCGGGTCGGTACAGGCTCATTTCTTGGCGCAGGTGCAGGGGTATAGCTTCTATCTAAAGGCGCCAAAGCTGGTGGCAGTGGCGCAACTGAGAGCGCAGGCAAAGGTGCTGACGGAACTGTTCGCAATGGCGCACTTGGCACGAACGCACTATTGGGCGCGAATATAGATGGTGACTTTGTAGATGAATTAGATGGATTATTTAATTTGTTTTTATTGACAAAAGTAGGATCAGCGATCGCTTGACTATTTTTGTTCAAACTATCAACTGAATTAGCTTGATTTTTGTCTCCCGCAAAAGGTGTAAAAGATAATGAATCATTAGCTTTCTGCTGATTTTGGGAGTTGATATCCTTGCCCAAATCCTCATTGGTACTAGTTTGGGCGGTCTTTTTCTTTTGTTCAGGCTTAAATAATTTCATCACCCCCGAAGGATCGACCATTAAATAACCGATCGCCGCACTAGAGCAGAGCAATAACAACAGCGAAATAATCCCCACAGGATTCATCAAACTTCGTAAAACATTCTTTTCATCTGTGGAAATTGGATATGCATATTGCTGATTGCCTAAATCTTGATAATTATCTTCATAATTATTGGCGTAATCATTAGCAAAATTTTGCAAAATCTCGTCATCATCAGGCTCAGGTATTTGCGCCATTGTTGGAACCTGATTCGGTGCAGTATTTGGAGCATTTACAACTGCTCCATCCCCATAACCATGCTGCAAACTGTGGGCGTAAGCCACAGCTTTGTCTAAATCCGCATTAATGCCGCTAGGACTACCATCATAGCCATGAAGACTTTCTAAGCTATCGAGATCTAACCCTTTATATTGATGTAATTCTGCATTTGCAATATTAATCGATTGATTACTTGCGTCAGAATTTGCCCCGAATGTTGGCATCATCGGCATTTGAATCGTGCGGCGATCGCTGCTATTGATGTCCATAGGCGGCGCAAGGGGAGACAGAGCCTCCGATAAACTGGGTGATGTCCAGATCGATTGGGTCGAGATCGCACGCGGTCTAAAAGGATTGAGGTAAGAAATGGTTTGACCATTCTCTTGCCAATGGCGATAACGATCTAGCTCATCATTGAGGCTGGCATCCAAACCAGCTAAAGCCGTTTGCAAGACTGATGATTGAGCGATCGCAGGCAGATCAGTCTCTGCGTCAGTCCCCCTTGGGTTGGATGGAGAGCTTTTAGATGATTTAGACGAGATGTTGGGACTCAATGTTTGCATAATTCTTTACCTCAGACAGTAACGGCGGGTTGAGCTAGGTAAATGTCACGGATATCTTCGGGAAGAGCGTCTTCTAGCGCATGATAGGCTTTGACTAGAAGCTGTTTTACCTCACTAGCAGAGATGCTTTCGCCCTCAGCATGTAAATAGGCGGCAATGCGCGTATGGCTCCATTGAAAAGTTTGAGATAACAATAGTACCAGACGTAGGTTGCCTGCCAATTGATTCAAAGCTTGATTAAGGTAGCACCAAAATACGGGCGGTGTATCTTTGAGGGAATATTGAATTTCTTCAACGGGTGGCACTTCAGCACGATTAATCATCATCGCGGCGATATTGATCAGCCAACTTTGCAAGGAGAGATGTGGTTTGTTAGCCCGCAAATCTAGCACTCGCATTTCGTGGTAGATATATTCCCAAGTTTTTACAAATAAATAGTCTGACTGCACAGGCGATCGCGTTGCTGTGCTAATCAAGGTGTATAGGACTTGTCCATAGCGGCAGAAAATCGCGGCAAAATATTGACCCTCTTCAGGATGTCTTTGAAATAGTGTCACGAGTTCGCGATCGCTTTTTTGGAAAAGCGCCTGAATCTTAGGGTGATGAATTTCGGGAAGGGGGGGAAGCTGCACGGTCACGGCTATTGCTAGCTCACTCTATAGATTTTCAATTTTGATGCACACATACTAGCAGCAAAGTATGATAATGCAACCCGTAGTTCGTACTAAATAATTTCAGAGGGGGCTGCATGATTTACCGTAGTTTGGCTGATATTAATATTTACGATTCACTTTACGATTCACCAACCTTTGATCGCCTCGCGACCCAGATGGCAAAGGGCAGATATTTACAGGTAATAGAATCTGAGCCAAATTTTCTCAAAATCCAGTTACTTGAAGATGATTATGAGGGGTTGCTCGATCGCCAAGATTTAGCCAAGTTAGAGCTAAGCGATCGCCAAAGTTTTATGGATAATTTACCACCCACGTTAAGTGAGGAAGAAATAAGCGATCGCCTCCCCCAAGTAATTACTTTTGTTAAGAGTGCAATGGCAGTCCCGAATCAATATCTTTGGGGTGGAACGGTTGCGCCAAATTATGATTGTTCGGGCTTAATGCAAGCCGCCTTTGCTGCGGTGGGGATTTTGATTCCCCGCGATGCCTATCAACAGGAAGCCTTTGGCGAACCAATATCTTTGGATGCAGTTCAACTCGGCGATCTGATTTTTTTCGGCACATCTGCTAAAGCAACCCATGTGGGTATATATATTGGCGATCGCGCCTATATCCATAGCTCTGGCAAAGAATATGGACATAATGGAATTTCTGTCAGTGAAATATCAGGTTTAGACCCAGTTTCGCAATGGTACAACCAGCAATTGCGGGGTGGGGCAAGAATCACCAAAGGCTACAAAACCAGAAACCATTAAGATGCGAACTAATTTTTAGTGGCGCGGCTGTGCCGCGCCACTAAAAATTAGGGTTTTTAAAGTACGCAGACTGTGATATATTAGCAATCGCTTTGCTGATTAAAGACGCTAAAAAAGCATATTGGAGAGATGGCAGAGTGGTTGAATGCGTCTGACTCGAAATCAGATTTAGGGTCACACCTAACGGGAGTTCGAATCTCCCTCTCTCCGTATAAAAAAGGTGCTGTTTAAACAGCACCTTTTTTATTGAATTTTTTATTGAATTTTTTTATTGAATTTTTGTAGAGGTAATTGCGCCACAATTAACTTTACAAAAAACAAAAAGCTTTATCCTACGCATGAATGTATCTTAAATCTCTCCACGTTAAGCAGTTTCGCAATTATATCGATCAGGAAGTTCACTTCACTGCACCCAAAACGGTGATCGTGGGCAATAATGCTCAGGGTAAATCGAACTTGCTCGAAGCGGTTTTACTATTAGCGACGTTACGATCGCATCGGGTTAGCAAAGATCGGGACTTAGTAAGAAATGGAGAGGCGATCGCCGAAATTAGGGCTATCTGTCAGCGATCGCGATCGGCTGAAAGCTATCCACTGGAATTAGGAATGTGGATGCGCTCAAGCGGTAAGCGGACTTTGAGAGTAAATGGAGTTACTCAGGCTAGACATTTGGACTTTTTGGGAAATCTGAATGCTGTCATGTTTTCTAGTTTAGATCTAGATTTGGTGCGCGGTAGTCCTGAAAGTCGGCGCGATTGGTTAGATACGGTTTTAATTCAATTAGAGCCAATTTATATCAATCTTTTGCAGCAATACAATCAAGTTTTGCGACAGCGTAATGCTCTTCTCAAATCGATTAAGCAGGGACAAATGCAATATGATCCGCAACAAATGGCGCTTTGGGATGCTCAATTAGTGACCGCAGGCACAAGATTAATTAGGAGGCGATCGCGTTTATTAGAAAGATTAACCCCGATCGCCAGACCTTGGCATCAAGCCATTAGCGGCGGCAGTGAATATTTGGAAATTACTTATATGCCCAAATTTGGATTTGCGCCCACAGATACTGTTGAGCAGATTCATCAAGCTTTTTTTGAGGCAATTTTAGAAAAGGCGATCGTTGAGCAACATCAAGGAACAAGTTTAGTCGGACCTCATCGCGATGAGGTTGCATTAACAATTAATCAAACTCCTGCCCGTGAGTATGGCTCCCAAGGACAACAGCGTACTTTAGTACTTGCTTTAAAACTGGCGGAGTTAGAATTAATCGAATCAGTAATTGGAGAACCGCCATTACTATTATTAGATGATGTCCTCGCAGAACTGGATCTTCAGCGTCAAGATCATCTACTAAATGCAATTGGCGATCGCGTTCAAACAATAATTACGACAACTCATTTGGGTTCCTTTGATGCCCATTGGTTAGACTCTGCCCGAATTTTTCAAGTAGAAAATGGTAAAATTTCATTTTGAATAATAAAAAATAAAATAAGCTTAGAAACTTTCAGTGAAATAAAGCAGCAAATTGTCTATAGCGATGCAAAACTGCATCACAAAAGATTTGCTGCTTTATTAAATTGCAGATCGCTTATATTGCCAGCTTATTTTTTAGTTTTTTGGTTATTCTTCTTCATCTTCTACACCAACTTGGCGTAAATGAATATGTTTGCGACCGAGACGAATTTCTAACTCATCGCCAGCCTTTAGTCCCATCAATTGTGTATAGGCTGAACCAATTAGTAGGTTGCCGTTCTTCTGGACACTAACGCGATAACTCGCGCTACGTCCACCTTTGCCAGTACCTTTCGCCTCAAGCTGAACGCCATCTGCCTCCATCAAGGCGTTATAGAATTTCATCAAATTAACGCGAGCTTGATTGTTTTTGGTAATGGTTGCATAGCCACAAGCCTTAGCTTTTTCTTCTTTAGACAGATGCTCTAGTTCTTTGACTTTCTGCAACAATGCTTCGCCAGATAGCTGAACTGGTTGTTTAATTTTTGCCATTTGTTCCTAACAGTTTTGTATCTATTTTGTATCTAATAGTTTGTAGTATCTAAGATATATGTACTATTCGTCAAATTTTTTATTTAAATCTATACTCTATTTATTTTTATTTTATAGATAATTATCAACTATTTCTGATTAGCTGTAGCGATCGCTAAAAAATTACTGTTTATTAGAGTCAATAAAAATTTTGTTTTTTGATTTTAAGGGCAATGTCATTCAAAGTCATTCAAAACTGAATACCCTATAAAAAGCAATCTATTTCAGAAGATTTAAGCCTATACATTGTAATTTATTGCAATAGATTGATAAGTTAAGTTGACGCAATTAAATATCGGCTGAGTTACGGCCTGTTGAGGATTTGAATAGTCCAAAAAAGTTTTTAAAAGCGGCGCTTTTAAAAACTTTTTTGGGATTTACAGCAATTTGTTTTCAAA
>DCSN01000103.1:0-3391 GCA_002325645.1 Pseudanabaena sp. UBA1465 | reverse complement strand
CCGCCACAAATTAAAATATAAAACCCGTTGCGGGGCTTCGCCCTGCGACCCTTCTTGTGGCGGGTTTGATCGAGTTTTGCTGTAATTAAGCGCAAAGCACTGTATGGTCTTGTCAAGACAAAAAAGAAGGACAAAAAAGAAGCGCGTTGCAGGAGAATTACCGCAACTCGCTTCTAAGGTTTTAATTCTGGATTAACAACTAACCAATTACTTTTTTCGCCGCATCTACTTGAATTCTGACCTGCTCAAAGCCAGTGCCACCGTAACTATTACGCACCTTGACCACCTGTGCAGGGGCGATCGCCTCTACGATATCCGCTTCAAGCTGGGGATGAAATGTTTTCCAACGTTCGACCGATAGATCCTTGAGCAAAATTCCTTCGCTAGTACAGGTTTTGACCAACTTCCCAACGAGTTGATATGCCTCACGGAAGGGAACACCCTTCGCTGCGAGATAATCGGCAACATCAGTCGCATTAGAGAAGTCCTCCGCCACTGCTTCCGCTAAGCGTTTGGGCTGAAATTCAATTCCTTCTTCAACCAGAATTGTCATTGCTTCTAGGCAAGCCCGAACTGTTGCCACTGTGTCAAATAAGCCCTCTTTATCCTCTTGCATATCTTTGTTATAGGCTAGAGGCAAACCCTTGATAATGGTCAGCAATCCTTGCAAATGTCCAAATACTCGCCCAGTTTTGCCCCGCACTAATTCAGGTACATCAGGGTTTTTCTTTTGGGGCATAATGCTCGAACCAGTGCTGACGCGATCGCTTAGTTTTACAAACTGAAATTCTTGCGATGACCACAAAATTACTTCTTCAGAAAGGCGGCTAAGATGCACCATGATTAAACTTGCTGCACATAGGAATTCCACCGCAAAATCGCGATCGGAGACACCATCGAGGCTATTGCGTCCCACAGCGCTAAACTCCAACAGTTCAGCGCTGTAATGGCGATCGATCGGGTGGGGTGTACCTGCTAACGCTCCTGAACCAAGGGGACAGACATTCACACGCTCGTAAATTTCATTAAGTCTTGTCCAGTCACGCTGCGCCATCTCGAAATAGGCAAGGAGATGATGGGCGAGACTGATGGGCTGGGCACGTTGTAGATGGGTATAGCCAGGGATAAAGGTTTCGATATTCTGCTCGGCTTTGGTTACAAGGGTTTGTTGCCAAGTTCGCAAGTCATCTTGGATTTTGCGAATTTGATCGCGCAAATATAGGCGCACATCGGTGGCAACTTGATCATTACGCGATCGCGCTGTATGTACCTTTTTGCCAACATCACCAATCAACTCGGTCAAGCGACGCTCTACTGCAAAATGCACATCTTCAGCATCAATGCCGGGGTTAAAATCGCCTGATCGATATTCTTGGCGAATCTGCTCTAATCCATTGACGAGCATTTCCCCTTCTGCGGCGCTAATGATGCCCACTTTTGCCAACATTCGCGAATGTGCTTGCGATCCCGTAATGTCATATTCAATTAAATTAATGTCAAAACTAATGCTGGCATTAAATTTGGCGATCGCGGGATGTAGCGCTGTCTCGAAACGCTGACTCCAAGGTTGGGGGGCTGTTGGCTGGCTCATACAAAAAAAACTGTAGTACTTGAAGATTTAGTTTACTTTTTGACAGGAGGTTTTGCGCCTTTTTGTCATAGGTTCATTATTTAACTTCTTTCCTTGAGCTATTTCCGCACTGCATGAACAATTCTAAGGAGGAAGGCTTAATTATTTGTAGGATGCGTTAGTGTAACGTAACGCATCTATTGGTTAGAGGTGATGCTTTACGCTATCGCTAAAGCATCCCACGTTTAATTCCAACAACCTACTTAGTTGTGAGGTTTTGGGCAGAGCATTCCCAATTTTGAGATGGTTTAAAAAATCATCAATTGTGGTGGGAATGCTATGCCCCTACATGGAGGTTATTCCGTGCTTGGCGATTAATGATAAATATCACCACAATAACAATCCTCATTATTCATTTTTTGTAAGATATTGCTTTATAAAACTCTTGGAATCTAGACATTCAAAATCGGCGATCGCCTGAATCAATTTTCTATTGCCAGAAACAAAGCAATCCGCTTCACCGTATTTAGCTGACAGGTATATTTCTATATCTTCAGATGGAATCAGTTTGCTGTTAATCAAGTTTAATTTTTCTTGATGCCAATCAGTAGTAGAAGGCAGATAGTGAATATTAAGCCATTGCCAAATGTTGGAAATAATGGCTCCAGCTTGGTCTTTGCCATACAAATATTTACTAACTCTGCGAATTTGATCTATCAGTTCTTCGGACAGAATGACTTCTGCATCTAATACAGTTGGTTTATTTCTGTAACCAAGTGACTCTAAAATCATGCTTTCTGGACTTTGTTTATCAGCATCACCAATAATAAAAATATTGGTATCTAAAAAAATACGCCTCAATGGTTCCATTCTTAGGCTCTGCCTTTTTCTTTGAGCATTTCTAGTTTGATCTGATGGATGAGTTCTAAGATTTTGTCGGGGGTGTCGTATCCTTTCTGGATCATGGCTTGGTGACGATTTTCAAATTCATCAGGGGCTTCTTTGGATACAACGATGATATCAACTTCGCCGTTGCCAAAGTCTTTGGGCAGTGTAATATCTAGTACACCTGATTTGATCATGCCTTTGGTTTGAAGGATTCTCATAACATGATTTGTTTGTAAATTTGTTTTTAGATAATGTGATTATAGACTATCTGCAAAAGTTCATAAAGTTTTTCAATTCGCCTAATCCGCGTTCAGCCCTATAATTAAAAGATTGTGTAGGGGTTTAGCATTTGCGCGAATATTTTTTATTTTCCACGACTATTTTAATTCGCAAATGCTGAACCCTGTTTGCTGTTCACCGATAAATTGTGGCTGCGTTGTGAGGTTTTGGGCAAAGCATTCCCAATTTGAGATGGTTTAAAAAGTCATAAATTGTGGTGGGAATGCTATGCCCCTACATGGAATTTAAATCTTAATCCGTGTTCCCTCTAATTATCTCCATCTCTTCGTCACTCAATCCGTACAGCCGCGCTACTATCGCATCTATTTCTTGTTCCCATTGTGTGACGTTTTGACCTTTGGCATCTAGGCATTTTTGGACAAGAATTTCTATTGCTTTTTGTTCTGCTTCGGTAGCGGTGGGGATAGGGATTTGAGAAACTTGAGGCTTTTGCATTGCGTAAGTGCCACCCGCCATTTTGCCAACTACATGATCTAGGAAAAACCAAACAATTTTTGAGTTGAGAATTGCTAATAAATAATAATTGGGATCAGGAATAAAAAATACTTTATTGTTTGGATATAAACTTTTTGATTCCCATGCAAAAGCCTGATGAGTTGCAATTTCTTGATGGGAGCATCTCACTTTGGCGAT